>DATMJF010000358.1:0-3512 GCA_035554455.1 Rummeliibacillus sp. | reverse complement strand
TATTGGCTAACTTCACTTTTTCTCCGCGAATTTCTAATTCATCATTTATGAGTTTATTGTCTTGATAGAAGTCTCGAATCCACTGTCTATAAGCCTCACCTGGGAAAGGAACGCCATCATTCAACCACTTTTGCATGAGTTTCCAGTTTAAAACAAAGTTCTCGTCTTCTACACGATCCACTATAGAAACATAAGGACCATACGTAGTTGAAATAGGGCTTAGTAATTTATTTCCAAAATCAATCATCTCAAAAGGAATATTGCCTAGCGTATCCACCAATTTATCGAGCTGGAAGTATCGTTTATCCAACCAATTTGTAAAAAGCCCAGCATCCGTAAAGTCAATTGGACTAGTCAATAAAACGAGATTACGGATGGGGAGATGTGGATTCAGTGCAGTAAAAATAGCTGACATGGTTCCACCAATGCAATACCCAAGCACCGTTAATTCTTTTGCTTCTGACTTTCTTAGCACTTTTTTGATAGCCCGTGGAATATAGTCTACGATATAATCATCTAGTTTCATATGCTGATCTTCAGTGCCCGGTACTCCCCAGTCTAAAAGATAGACATCGTGACCCTTATTCGTTAAATGTTCAATCAAGCTGTTGCCAGGATATAGATCTAATATATAGGGCTTATTAATAAGTGCATAAATCATGAGAATGGGTACTTTATTCGTCTTTTTCACAGCTGGTTGATAACGATATAATTTTGCTTTGTTTTTTGTCCAAATGACTTCTTTTGGCGTTTGGCCCACTTGTGGCTCCGGTTCCATAACGAAAACTTCTGTTAGTCTTTTTACCTTTTTCAAGCTTTCATCAGTTGGAGATTTTAATTCTGAAGCAAGCATATGATACCTCCTATAATTTCAATTTGTATAGTACACTTTAAATTTCTGATTTGTTACATATATAGTCCGCCATTGACATTAATCTCTTGTCCAGTCACGAAGCTTGCTTGAATGAGATACAGTACAGCTTCAGCTATTTCACAAGTTGTGCCTAATCGTTGCATAGGCACTTTTGCAACAATGTTTTGTTTGACATTTTCAGGCATAGCTGCAACCATTTCTGTTTCAATAAACCCAGGACAAACGGCATTTACGGTAATCCCATTTTTAGCTGTCTCTAAAGCAAGAGATTTTGTGAATCCTAGAATTCCAGCTTTAGAAGCTGCATAATTCGTCTGACCAAAGCCACCAGCTTGACCGATAATAGAGCTAATATTAATGATGCGTCCGTACTTTCTATCAATCATGTGATTAATCACTGCTGAAGTTGTATGGAAAATCCCATTTAAATTGACATTAATCACTTGATCCCATTCGTCTTTTGACATTTTGCGGAATGAGCGATCTTTTGTTATCCCAGCATTATTAATAAGAATATCAACTTTAGAAAATTGTTTTAATACTTCTTCGATAAGGCGTTGTGAATCGTCTTCTTCACTAACATTCGCTTTTAATGCAATTGCATGACCGCCTTTTTCTTCAATCTCATGTACGACTTTTTGCATTTCTTTTTCAGATGAGCTATAAGTAGCAACAACTGTTGCACCTTTTTGTGCTAATACTTTTGCTATTTCTGCACCAATTCCACGTGATGCACCTGTCACGATTGCTACTTGATTTGTAAGTGGTTTTAAAGGATTTAACTGGCCTGATTCTCTTATTTCCATTGCTGACATACAAAATACACTCCTCAATTTATCGTTTTTTTTTTAGAAACTACCATTCATTTTGATACGTATACAGTTAGTAGTGGTAGAGTTTACGGTCATTGCTTTATTTTTTTAGTAATTCAAGGACTTGATCTAATTTATGATTTAAATTGCTGACATCTTTTTTCAGTTGATCAATTTCACCAGTAGTCGTTTCTTTTTGCTCATCGATTAAGTCTTCCATGTCGTCAATTTTTGTATCGACGTTAATGATTAGGGATGCTACTTTTGCAATTTCTTCACGACTAGGAATATTTACTTGTTTCAAATAGGATTCAGTCAACGTGTTGACCATTTCTTGATATTGTACATACTGATTTTGGATTTGCCCTAAACCTTGTGCAAATTGTTCTGTTCCAAGCGTATCTTGGATCGCTCCTCGCCATGTACTTTCCGTTTTTTCGTACATATCCTTCCAAATCTTAAAAGGATCAAGTGTTGCAGTTTGACTCATTGGAAATCATCTCCTTTTCAAGCACCTTTTCAAGCACTTATAAATTTAACTTATGGTTTTGTTTTTAATAATATGAATAAAAATAGATTAGTATTTTATTAATTTTTTTTATGCAGTCAACATACTATGTGGATATATAGGTGTAAATTACACTTATGTGTAGTGATGAATGGGGAGGTGAGAGCGATGGAATCAGGGAAAGGAAAGAATAAAAAAAACAGTTCGAATCTTGGCGCACCCCAAAATTTCTTAATCCCGCTCATGTTGTTACACTTACGTAATTGGAATTCGCACGGTTATGAATTAATGGAGAAGATCACGCAGTTTGGTGTTGATTCTATTGATCAGGGAAATTTTTACCGTCTTCTTCGAAAGCTTGAAAAAGACGCCTTAGTGTCGTCGGAATGGGATACAACGACAAAGGGACCTGCTAAACGGATTTATGCAATAACTGTGGAGGGGGAAAGATATTTGGATATGTGGGCAGGTTCATTAAGTCAGTATCAAACATTGTTGAATAATTTCTTTCGTGTATACAATCCTTTCTTTCCCCTCAATCAGTCTTCACCAGAAAAAGGGGAAGAGGATGCATGATTTGGATGATATGCAATAATTTGCATTCATTATAAATGAACGAAAACTAGGGAGGAATTTTAAATGGCGAACGAACAAGTAGTAAAAAGTGTGGATATATTATGGGATGGATTGTTAAACAGTTTAAAAACATTGCAACAATTTCAAACAGAAGTAGGAGAAAAAACATTACAAGCATTCAATTATCAAAAGGACCTCATTGAATCTACTGTAACGACCATTAACACAATTGAGGAAGAATCAAAAAAAGCGACAAAAGAAATACAAGAAAAAGTACAAAGCAGTGTAAAAGAAGTCATTAGTAATGACCAATTCGAGCAATATTCTAAATGGATAACGAATGTTCAAGAAATTACTGACAAATCACAAGAGTTAGTCAGTATTCCGAACCGTTCCATATTAGATATTGTCGTACAAACAAATAACCATTTGGAGTCCACTGTGAAAACCGCACTTGCGGAACAACAACAACAACGACTTGAAGTGATTGGCAAAATTGAAGAGTTAACTGAGGAATTGAAAAAAACACAAAAAGGATTATTTGCAGTTTAAGAGGTTGAACAGTTTAATGAGCTTTTCTATTTTTCGAATAAAAAGCAACCCGTATCTGATCTGACCCAATAAAGTTAGACAAATATTTTTAGGCAACTTCTAGGACCTGAGTTCGGTATTCTACTGGACTTAGGTCTTTTAATTTTGCCTTCATTCGTTTGTGATTGTAATAATCAATATATGCTTCTAA
>DATMJF010000357.1:0-21018 GCA_035554455.1 Rummeliibacillus sp. | reverse complement strand
TTAATCGGTGGCTTGATTGGCTATAACACGAATAAAACAGCTATGCCAACCAAATCAACAAACATCGGCCCAAGTAATACCACGAACAAAACCGCCGAAACCAGCGAAGGTAAAATGTTCTTTACTACAGATAAAGACTTTAACATTATAGCTACTGCAACTGAACGTATTTTCCCTAAAGACGATTTAGGACCAGGTGCTATCGATCTAGGTGTCCCTTATTTTATCGACCGACAATTAGCAGGGCAATACGGTAGTAACTCAAAAGAATATATGCTAGGACCTTTTGCTTCAGGTCTACCTACACAAGGTTACCAATCTCGTCTAACCCGTGCAGAGATTTTCAGACAAGGTATTGAAAAATTAGATACTGAGGCTCAAAAACGATATAAAAAAAGCTTTACAGATATTTCAGACAAAGAACGAGATGTAATCCTTACTGCTTTCCAAAAAGATGAAGTTAAAATGCAAGGTGTTACTGCAAGCTTCTTCTTCAATTTACTTCGTTCAGCAACGTTAGAAGGTGCATATTCTGATCCACTTTATGGAGGTAACAGAAATATGGAAGGTTGGAAAATGAAAGGTTTCCCAGGCCACCAGATGTCTTATATTAACGTGATTGAAAAACCGGGATTCCAAAAAATTGCACCTAGATCACTAGGTATGCATTAATTTAGGAGGTTGTAAAAATGGCTAAAACTATGCCAAAAGTTGATGTAGTAACTGTCGGTGTTGGTTGGACAGGTGGTATCGTTGCTGCAGAATGTACTAAAGCTGGTTTAAAAGTTGTAGGACTTGAAAGAGGTAAATCACGTGGTACTGTAAACTTTGCTAACGTGCATGATGAATATCGTTATGCAATTCGTTATGATTTAATGCAAGACTTATCGAAAGAAACGGTTACCTTCCGTAACAATCGTAAACAACAAGCATTACCAATGCGCCAATTAGGTTCTTTCTTACTTGGAGAAGGCCTTGGGGGTTCTGGTACTCACTGGAATGGACAAGTATTCCGTTTCTTGCCATATGACTTTGAGATCAAAACAATGACTGATAAAAAATATGGAAAGAATTTCTTGGGAGCAGGTTATCAATACCAAGACTGGGGCTTAAATTATGATCAAATGGAACCATACTTCGATAAATTCGAAAAAACTTCTGGGGTTAGTGGTGAAGAGAACCCTCTAGGTCCAAAACGTTCGGATAAATATCCTAACAAACCGATGAAGAAAACACCACTACTCCAAAAATTCGAAAAAGCATCGAAAAATTTAGGCTATCACCCATACATGATGCCTTCAGCAAACTTGTCTGCTCCATATAAAAATCCATATGGTGAAACGATTAACGCTTGTCAATATTGTGGTTTCTGTGAACGATTCGGGTGTGAATATGGTGCAAAAGCTTCCCCAGAAGTAGCAGTTATTCCAGCTGCTTTGAAAACTGGTAAATATGAAATTCGTTTCGACTCGAATGTTGTTGAAGTTCTAACTAAAGGTGGTAAAGCAACAGGTGTTAGATATATCGACACTGTTACAGGCGAAGAATATATCCAACCAGCAGATGTTGTTGTACTAACTTCGTATATGATGAACAACGCTAAATTATTAATGGTCTCTAAAATCGGTAGAATGTATGATCCAGCTACTGGTAGAGGTACACTTGGACGTAACTATTGCTACCAAATAATGCCGGGAGCATCAGGCTTCTTTGATGAACAATTCAACGTATTTATGGGAGCAGGCTCACTAGGAGAGTGTTTAGACGACTTTAATGGTGATAATTTCGATCACTCTAAACTTGGTTTTATCCACGGTGCTAATATTGCTTTAACACAATTAGGTCTTCGTCCTATTGGTAATAACCCAACGCATGTTGATACGCCAACATGGGGGGCAGAATTCAAAAAAGATTCTATTATGAACTATACACGTTCATTAAGTGTTGCGGGGCAAGGTGCTTCTATTCCTCACAAAGAAAATTTCTTGACTCTAGATACTAAATATAAAGATGTTTACGGTGTTCCGCTATTACAAATAAACTATGATTTCACTGATCAAGATAAAAAACTACACAAATTCATTTCTGCTAAATGTGGAGATATCCTAAAAGGAATGGGTGCTAAAAAAGTTGAAGTTCGTGCTGATCTTACAAACTACAACATCGTACCTTACCAATCTACTCACAATACAGGTGGTACAGTTATGAGTAAAACTCCAGATGAAGGAGTGGTAAATAACTACTTACAACACTGGGATTGTGAAAATTTATTTGCAGTAGGTGCTGGTGCATTTTCTAATAACTCAGGTTTTAATCCGACAGATACAGTAGGTGCTTTATCTTTCCGATGCGCTGAAGGTATTATTAAATATTCTAAAAAAGGTGGTTCATTGGTTTGATAGCGGTTTCATTATTAAACTAATTCACTGAAAAAGGAGGAATAGGCCATGGGCTTTAGTGCAATTGGCATTCCAGGATTAATCATTATTTTGGTTATCGTTTTAATTGTTTTTGGGCCAAAGAAGTTGCCTGAAATTGGATCCGCAGTAGGTAAAACTTTCTCAGAATTCAAGAAGTCAACTCAGGGTTTAATAGACGACGATGACGAAACAAAAAAAGAAAAATCAACTTCTGATAAAAAGGAAATTTAACTAGAGGGTGTTCGTATGGATCCGTATGAAGAAAATGCAAAAAAAGTACTCAGCCCTTTGGATAAAATGAGTGAAGATGAAATAGAAGAAATAGAGAAAGAAAAAGTAGTGGAAGAGACTTCTCTTGAATCAGAAGTCTCTGAAATTGAATCTACCTCTCTTGCTAACAATGAAGATGAGCTAGAAGTAGTGAAAGATGATAATTCTTTAGCTGATATAAGTGAAGCTTTGGTTGAACATTTAGCTGACCTAAGAAAACAACTAATTAAAGGTATAGCTATTTTTATTATCTTTTTTACCATTGTATTGTCAACAGTGAATAAATGGCTTCCATACGTAACAAGGGGCCATAAGCTAGTCATTTTAGGGCCACTTGAAGTGATTAAATTCTATATGTCGATCTCTACAGCTTTAGCCCTAGGTCTTTCCTTGCCGTTCTTAATGCATTTTGTATGGACATTTATTAAACCAGGATTGAAAGAAAATGAAAAAGGATTTCTAGGATTATATTCGCCAGTAATGCTAGTATTATTTGTGATTGGTATTACATTTGGATACTTTGTTCTACACCCATTAAGTTACGATTTTCTTGTTGGTATAGGAGAATCAAATTTTAACGTAATGATCTCAGCTAGTCAGTATATGAGTTTTCTTGTTATGACTACTGTTCCAGTTGGCTTGATGTTTGAATTACCAATTATTGCGATGTTTTTATCGACAATAGGCGTTTTAACATCTGTTACGATAAAGAATACTAGAAAATGGACATATGTGATTATGGCTGTTCTATCTGCTTTAATTACACCGTCTCCTGATTTTTTTAGTCAAATAATTTTACTTATTCCAATGATTTTATTGTATGAAATCAGTATTTTATTAGTGAAAAGAATTGAACATAAACAAGCTGAAAAAATGGAAGAAGAAAGTGCACAAGTTTAGTCATTTCAATTCAAAACTTGTTCAATTAGAGACTTATGTTAAGTTTGTTTGTTGGTTTGAGAATAATAGGCTCATTCATTTGTAAATAGCAGATGAATGAGCCTATTGCAATTCCTGATATCATTCACGAAGTTCACTACATACTAAGCTGATTCTAGCCCAAATACTGGTGCTTTTCTTGGTGCAGTGGTTGTTTATTTTGTATACTTACCTCATTGGGATGCGATGGACGACCTGGAATTTAAATTAGTTATGTTGAGTATTGTATACTAGCAATCAATCATCCATTATCTAACTAAAAGTAAATCTAGTATTTTGTTTTGGATACTCCTTGCTATTATTTTGGAAATATTTTAAGTGATCAATCAACAGTAAAAAAGTAGAAAATAAAATAAACAGGGGGTAATATCATGTCTGAGAAATACATTATGGCTTTAGATCAAGGAACAACTAGTTCACGTGCAATATTATTTGATGAATCAGGTAACGTCTTTCATACTGCACAACAAGAATTTCCACAATACTTCCCGCAATCAGGTTGGGTAGAACACAATGCAGAAGAAATCTGGAGTTCAATTCTGTCTGTTATTGCTGGTGTGCTTTCTGAAAAGAATGTAAGCGCTGACCAAGTTGCAGGTATTGGTATTACAAATCAACGTGAAACAACTGTTGTTTGGGATAAAAAGACTGGTGACCCTATTTACAATGCGATTGTATGGCAATCTCGTCAAACAGCAGGAATCTGTGATGAGTTGAGAAAACAAGGCTATAACGATTTGTTCCGAGATAAGACAGGTTTATTAATCGATGCTTACTTCTCAGGAACAAAAGTAAAATGGATATTAGATCATGTTGAAGGAGCTCGCGAGAAAGCTGAAAACGGGGAACTTTTATTTGGTACAATCGATTCTTGGTTAATCTGGAAGTTATCGGGTGGTAAAGTACATGTTACGGATTATACAAATGCTTCTCGTACATTAATGTATAATATCCATGAACTTAAATGGGATGAAGAAATATTAGAAATTCTTGGCGTTCCAGCTTCAATGCTTCCTGAAGTTCACCCATCTTCTGAAGTTTACGGTAAAACAAGTATGACTCATTTTTTCGGTCAAGAAGTGCCGATCGCTGGTGTTGCTGGTGACCAACAAGCAGCGCTATTCGGTCAAGCGTGCTTTGAAAAAGGCATGGTGAAAAACACTTATGGTACTGGTTGCTTCATGCTGATGAACACTGGTGAAACAGCTGTTAAATCTGAACATGGTTTGTTAACTACAATTGCTTGGGGGATAGATGGAAAAGTAAACTATGCTTTAGAAGGTAGTATTTTCGTAGCAGGTTCATCTATACAATGGTTACGCGACGGCTTACGAATGTTCCGTACTGCTGCAGAAAGTGAACGCTATGCAGAAAGGGTAGATTCAACTGAAGGTGTATATGTAGTACCCGCATTTGTAGGTCTAGGAACGCCTTATTGGGATAGTGATGTTCGTGGAGCAGTGTTTGGTTTAACTCGTGGTACGCAAAAAGAACATTTCGTTCGTGCAACTCTAGAAGCCCTTGCATATCAAACAAAAGATGTATTAGATGCAATGGAAGCAGATTCTGATATTTCATTAAAAACATTACGTGTTGATGGTGGAGCTGTTAATAACAACTTCTTAATGCAATTCCAATCTGATTTACTAAATGTTCCTGTAGAACGTCCATCTATTAGCGAAACAACAGCTCTAGGTGCGGCCTATCTTGCAGGGCTTGCAGTTGGATTTTGGGAAAATACTGATGCGATAGCAAAACACTGGAATCTAGATAAACAATTTAATCCAGAAATGAATGAAGATAAACGTAAAGAGTTATACACAGGCTGGCAAAAAGCCGTTCGTGCTGCACAAGCATTTAAATAGTAAAAGCGTAAGTGGCTTGTCCCGAAAATAAATAAAAATAATAGCTTGCTACATTCAAGTAGCAAGCTATTTCCTTATTTCGCCGTTTTTTCAGGTAGTGGATATTTAATTGCGTTTTTCACCAATTTATCTTTCACTGCTTTTTCTAAATCCACGTGCATACAATCAGCCATCTGAATAAGATATATTAAGACATCTGCCATTTCATCGACGATCGCTTGTTTATCTTTCGCAATGGATTCTTCGGCGTTTGTCCATTGAAAACATTCCAGAAGTTCATTTGCTTCAAGTGAGATGGAAATGGCTAAATTTTTTACATCATGGTTGTCAGTCCAGCCACGATCATTACGAAACTTTAATACTTCTTTCGTTATTTCTTGCATATTGTAACCCACTTTCGATAAAGAATATAATAAGTTCATTATATAGAAATTTGTCGAAATAGAAAGTTGCTACTAAATGTTTAAAAGGACGGGATTATAGATGAAAACACAATTGAAGGATATAGAGCCGAGGCTAAATGAGATATTCGACTATTTACATGCTAATCCGGAGATTGCTTGGCAAGAATATAATACGACAACTTATATCACCAATCTTTTAAAGCAAGAAGGCTATGAGGTGCATACATTTTCAAATAGCACAGGATTATATGTGGAAATTGGTCATGGTAAGCCAGTTATTGGTTTACGTACAGATTTGGATGCATTATTGCAAGAAGTGGATGGGGAAATGCGAGCGCACCATTCTTGTGGACATGATGGGCACATGACGATGATTATAGGTGTGCTCTTAATGATTAAAAAACTTAAAACACAATTTAAAGGTACTTTACGAGTATTATTCCAACCTGCTGAAGAAAAAGGTGAGGGTGCCCTTTCTTTTGTAGAAAGAGGTCTTATAGATGATATCGATTATTTGTTTGGTGTTCATTTAAGGCCGATTCAAGAGTTGGAAGATGGAACTTTTTCACCAGCTATACACCATGGTGCATCGATGATGATTGCTGCAGAAATTTATGGAGTAGAGGCTCATGCTGCTAGACCACATCTAGGGAAAAATGCGATTGAAATTGGTAGCAGCTTAGTTGAAGCATTAAAATCGATTCATATTGATACGATGATTCCTTATTCTGTAAAGGTTACAAGATTTCATTCAGGTGGAGAATCTGGGAATATTATTCCGGGGAAAGCTTTTATTAATTTAGATGTAAGAGCACAAACGAACGAAGGTATGAAGGAACTTGTAGATGATATTCATCGGATAGTAGAAGCAATTAGTAAATTGTATGATGCAAGTATTGTATTAAAGGTTTTGACGGATATTGTAGCAGCAAAAGTGAATGAGGAAGCACAAGAAATTTTAGAACATGCAATTATTCAATCTGTTGGGCATGAAAAAATAAGACCACCTCTTTTCTCACCAGGTGGAGAGGACTTCCACTTTTATACGTTAGAACGCCCCAATGTTAAAGCTACGATGTTAGGTGTTGGTTGTAACTTAAAACCTGGGTTGCATCATCCTAAAATGACATTTAATAGACAACAATTAATTACAGGAGTAGAGATTTTAACACGAACTGTTTTATGTGCATTTGAATATGCCAAATTGAAGCAAGAAATAACACAATAAAGATTAGGAGAGTGGTGACGTTGAAGATTGATCATGTGACCATTCGACAACTAAAAATGCGTATGAAATCGCCGTTTGTAACGAGCTTTGGGTCCGTACAGGATAAACAATTTCTAATTGTAGAAGTAAAAGATGCAAACGGTTTAACTGGCTATGGAGAAGGGGTAGCTTTTGAGGTACCTTGGTATACAGAAGAAACGATGAAAACAAGCTGGCATTTATTAGAGGATTTTCTTATACCAATGGTATTGCATAAGGAAATAGGACATCCATCTGAAGTAAGTACAATATTTCACTCGATTCGCCGAAACAATATGGCAAAGGCTGCTATTGAGACAGCAATGTGGGATTTATATGCAAAACAAAATAAAATACCTCTAGCAACAGCTTTAGGAGGAATGAGAAAGGCCGTAGAAGTAGGAGTCAGTATCGGTATTCAACCAACAACTGCAGAACTTTACGAAAAAATTGATCATGCATTAGAAGAAGGCTATAAACGCATTAAGGTAAAAATAAAACCAGGATTAGATATTTCCCTTATCCGTGCAATACGTGAACGATATCCAGAGGTTCCTTTAATGGCGGATGCGAATTCGTGCTATACATTAGAGGACCTTCCATTATTAAAAGCATTAGATCAATATAATTTATTAATGATAGAACAACCTCTTGCTGCAGATGATATTTTAGAACATGCAAAATTGCAGAAACAAATTAAAACACCTATTTGTTTGGATGAGAGTATTTGTTCATACGATGATGCTAAAACTGCCATTGAACTAGGGAGTTGTGGGGTAATCAATATAAAATATGCTCGTGTTGGTGGTTTAACAGAAGCAAAGAGAATTCATGATTTATGCGAAGAAAATAATATAAAAGTTTGGTGTGGTGGGATGCTGGAGGCCGGTGTAGGTCGAGCGCATGCGGTAGCATTAACAACATTATCAAATTTTGTATTGCCAGGAGATACAGCAGGGTCTAGCCATTATTGGGAAGAAGATATTATAGAGCCTGAAGTCGAAGTAAAAGAAGGACTTATCAATATCCCACACGAACCAGGCATAGGTTATCGAATCAATTTTTCTGCATTAAATCGTTATACGGTGAAACAGTATCAATATAGTTGAAATTAAAAAAGCTGATTATTCATTAGTATGCAAATGAATAATCAGCTTTTTAATACAATTATTAGATAAATATTTTACTCATATAAAGCTCATCTACATAGTCTGAATTGATTTTGACAGATTTATTTCTTTGCCCATCAATCGAGAATCCAAATTTTTCGTATAATGAAATGGCTTTTTTGTTTGTTTTAATAACTGATAGTTCTAAACGGGTAATGTTCTTTGCTTGTGCCCATTTTTCAGCTTTGCCCATTAGTGCTGTACCTATACCATGGTTAGCAAATTTTTCGAGTACGCCTGTCATTATTGAAGCGCAATGTTTTGAACGTGGTGCAGTATTTCCTAAAATAGAAATAACACCACCGATTTCACCATTAATAATTGCTATTAGAATTGTTCCGGAATTGGTAGTCTTCCATTTTGTAATAAGTTTGCGAAAACTCTGTACAGAAATCGTATTATCATTTTTTCCGTATAACATGTAGTCAGATTCTGCAAACAATTGTTGATATAAACCAATCACTTCACGTGCATCATCTAATTCAATCTGACGAATGATATACGTAGGTTGATTGCTAGATTGTAAATCTAATTCAGAATTAATAAGATTTGTTGTTGGTTTTTCGAAAGTAACATAATAGCCTAATTGAATATCTGAAACATTGTATCCATAATCAGTCCAAGCAATAAAATGCTTTAATGGAGGCTTAGTTTTCTTCCACCAGCTTTTATTTAGATAAGAGGCGTTAGGTAGCGGTTGGCCCATAATGGTTTCAATTTCAGAGAAGGTTAAGGTGATTTTATCTTCTGTGGTTGCTTCAAAGTAAGTAGCTAGTGGTATGTATTTTTTTTCAATCTTTTTTTCCATTTAAACCCCTCTTTATTTTTGATAAATAATATATAGAAATATTAACATAGGATGAAAATGAATTGCACTGTTTTTTCACGGGATATTCACTTGACAGAAAAAACATTTCATAAAGTTATTCTTTAGATTAGTAATTTTCATTTATGGCTAGACTCTATCCTATTAAAGGAACTTTCATTCTTTTTCGTTACTAGATGTGATAAAATAAAATCGAAAATTGTAGATAAATTTTAGGAGGAATTATAATGAGTAAAGTCCTTGTTTTCGGACATAAAAACCCTGATACAGATACAATTACATCTGCGTTAGTATATGCATACTTAAAACAACAAATTGGAGTAGAAGCTGAAGCTGTTCGTCTAGGTGAACCAAACAATGAAACAGCTTATGCTTTAGAAAAATTCGGCTTCGAAGCACCACGCTTCGTCGAAAAAGTAGCTCCTGAAGCTGCTCAAGTGATCCTAGTTGACCACAACGAACGTCAACAATCTGCGGATGATATCGCAGAAGTACAAATCACAGAAGTAATCGATCACCACCGTATTGCTAATTTTGAAACTTCAGACCCATTATACTATCGTGCAGAACCAGTTGGTTGTACAGCGACAATTTTAAATAAAATGTTCAAAGAAAATGATGTTGAAATCCCTGCAAATTATGCTGGATTAATGCTTTCAGCTATCATTTCGGATACATTATTATTCAAATCTCCAACTTGCACAGATCAAGACGTAAAAGCTGCAAAAGAACTAGCAGAAAAAGCTGGTGTCAATGCAGAGGAATACGGTCTTGCTATGTTAAAAGCTGGTGCTGATTTAAGTGATAAATCTCTAGAAGATTTACTTTCTCTTGATGCAAAAGAATTCTCAATGGGTGATAACAAAGTAGTTATCGCACAAGTAAATGCTGTTGACGTAAACGATGTTCTTGATCGTCAAGCTGAACTTGAAACATTACTTAATAAAGAAGTTGAAGAAAAAGGCTTAGATTTATTCTTCTTCGTTGTAACTGATATTCTAAATAATGATTCAGTAGCTGTACCAGTAGGTAAGGTAGCTGAAAAAGCAGCTCCAGCATTTGGCGCTTCACTAGAAAACAACCGTGTTGTACTAAAAGGCGTTGTATCTCGTAAAAAACAAATCGTACCTGCATTAACTGATGCATTAAAATAATGATTGAAAACCGAAAAGGCTGTCCAATTCATCATTCGAGTTGGACAGCCTTTTTCATTTTTTTAAATTTAATGGTTTTACAGCAGGCCCTTCTAATACAGAGCCGTCTTTTGCAAATCTAGAGCCATGACAAGAACAATCCCACGTTTCATCTGCTTCATTCCATCTTGTTTTACAGCCCAAATGTGTGCATCTAGGCATGGAGCTCCTGGTAACATATCCTCCTATTAAATCTACTGCCGTTTGCCCACCTACTTTTAATGCTTGCCACAAAGCATCACCAATTGTCGTATGTTTTGGAGAATATAGTTTAATCCCAGCATTAGGCTGTCCTAAAATACCATCGCTTACAATTTGCCCTGCAACAAGGGAATTAGATATACCCCATTTTCTAAAACCTGTAGAAAGCCAAATATTTGGATGACTTGAGCTGATTTGCCCTACATAAGGAAGCAAATCGGGTGTTTCAGGATCTTGTGCTGCCCATTTGAATGGAATATCAGTAGCTGCAAAATTGGCATAAGCCTCTTTTTCAATGGCATCATAGAAAATATTTGTATTAGATAGGGCTCCTGCTCGATGCGATGAACCGACAAGTAATGTGTAGTTGTCTCCATCAATTTGAACTGTACGTATTGATCTACCGGGCTGATCAATTGAAAGATATTGCCCTTTATATGGTTCAGAACTTTTGAAAGCTACAATGTATGAACGATTAATTTTGAGTTTTACTAATTGCAAACCGATGATAGCTTCTAATGGGTAATGAGAGCAAATAACTAAATCTTTGCAATAAACGGTTTGCTTATTTTCAAGTTCAACATAGGGTTTTGATAGATTAATGTGCTGAACACGAGAATTTTCATAAAACTTAGCGCCTGCTTTTATAGCCATATCCATAATACTTTGTCCAAAACGCACGGGATGGATTTGTGCTTGATCTAGCATTGCAAGGGAAGCCTTTAATGCATATGGTATTTCTCCCTTTTCACCAAAAGTACCGGGTATATGCAATTGTTTATAAGCAGCCCATTCATCCTCTAGCTTCTTTATATTTTGTCCTTCTTCTGTATATAAAAAGGATGTTACAGGTTGAATAATTGAGGAATCAACAAGATCAAATGCAGAAGAAATTGCTTTTTGATTTAACTCATAATAAAGTAAGGCAGAATCTAATCCGAATTTCTCGATTATTGATTGATAAACAGGACCATGTTGTGCCGTCAATTTTCCTGTGGAATGTCCTGTCGCACCGTGAAGCAATGAATTGCCTTCAAGTAAAACGACTTCTTTACCTGCTTTGGCTAAATGATAAGCAGTCATTATTCCGCTAAGACCACCACCGATGATACAAACATCTGTCTGTATGGATTCATCGAGAGATGGTTTAGAATTGGTTTGTTTATTTTGCAACCAGATAGATGAGTTCATTGATGAATCTCCTACTTTTTTTGAGTAGCATGTGCAATAAGAACAAAATTATACAAAGCAGAAAAATTGTACAAGGATTCAATTTAAAGAAAGCACATTCGTTGACTTAGGATGTGCTTTCTTTTAGAATCAATTTACCTCGAATTAAAGATAAATAGATTCTAAAATTAGAAAGCGAGAGATTAATGTGAAAATTGAAGTATGGTCAGATTATGTATGTCCATTTTGTTATATCGGCAAAAGAGAATTAGAAAATGCACTTGAAAAAACAGGCTTTAAAGATCAAGTAGAGGTAGAATTTAAAAGTTATCAACTTAGTCCAGATTCGCCAGCTACTTCAGAACAAAGTATTTATGAAGAGCTAGCAGAAAAATATGGTATATCACTTGAACAAGCGAAAGCACAAACGGAAGGTGTTAAGGCACGTGCGCAAGGAGTTGGATTAGCGTATGATTTTGATCGCATGAAACCAGCCAATACTTTTAAAGCACATCGCCTTGCAAAATATGCTGAATCTGTAGGTAAAGGTGCTGAAATGAGCGAACGATTAATGAGTGCATACTTTATCGAAACACAAGAAATCGGATTAACAGATATTTTAATAGATTTAGCAGTAGAAGTGGGCTTAGACCGACAAGCTGTGGAAAATGTTCTAAATGACGATACATTTGCAACAGATGTACTAACTGATGTTCAGAAAGCATCACAAATAGGTGTTCGAGGAGTACCATTCTTTGTAATCAACGACAAATATGCAATTTCTGGTGCACAACCTGGGGAAGTCTTTGAAAATGCAGTTCGCCAAGTTGCTGAAGAAGATGGCTTACGACCTAGCTTAAAAATGATGGGGCAAGAGGGTTCAGGAATTTGCACAGACGGCAAATGTGAACTATAAAGTGAAACTTCACTCAGTGGGGGGGATCTCCCTCACTGAGTGTTAGTTGAACCAATCGGGTAATTACGGGCAGTAGAGGGATAAATATCAGCCAAAAGTATGAAAGCACATTCGTTGACTTCGGATGTGTATTCTTTTAAAATTAAATTATCTTGAATTGAAGATAAATGAAATTAGATTATAAAAAAGAGAGTGAGAGATATATTATGACAAACGTATTAGTAGTAAAAGCAAATAACCGTCCTGCTGACCAAGCGATTTCAAGTAAAATGTATGAAACATTTATGGAAGAACTAAAAGGTTCAGATCTTAACGTTTCTGTATATGATGTGTACGAAGAAGATACACCATACTTCGGACAAGACCTTCTTGAAGCATTTGGTAAATTACAAAGTGGCGAAGAATTATCAGATCTACAAAAACGCACACTTGCTGCAAAACAAAAAGCAATGGATGCTATCACAGCAGCTGATGTAGTTGTCTTTGCATTCCCACTTTGGAACTTAACAATCCCAGCTAAGTTACAAACATTCATCGATTATGTATATGCTGCAGGATTTGCATTCAAATATGATGAAAATGGTAACTTAGTAAGCTTAATGCCAGAGAAAAAAGCAATCTTCTTAAACGCTCGCGGTGGTATTTACTCAACTCCAGAAGCAGCACCAATGGAAATGGCAGTAAACTACATGCGTAACGTATTTGGTGGCGTATTCGGTATGCAAATCATTGATGAAGTAATCATCGAAGGTCACAATGCAATGTCTGATAAAGCACAAGAAATCATTGCTAATGGTTTAGAAGAAGTTAAAGCTTCTGCAAAACGTCTAGCTGAACTTACTGTTAAAGCTTAATTATTAGGAAATAATTTAAATCCCGTCGCAAATTAGTGCGTCGGGATTTTTTGCCCAGGTTAACTATCAGTTAGCACAATTTAATCGGAAAAAGCGGGTTTTTTAACGTAAATTGTTGTAAGAGCGAATACAATTAAAAAAAGAGCGAATAACCCGGGCTAAAGAGCGAATAACCCGGTCCAGAGAGCGAATAACTCAACCCAAAGAGCGAATAAAAAGCTGGATTGCAATTTAATGCAAAGAAAAAAGCCCACTCGTAGGGAGTGGGCTAATCGGTTAGAATTATTTAAGCTGGGTTAGCTTCTAATTCGATTTTGATTTTGATATCTTCGCCAACTAGTACGCCACCAGTTTCTAGAGCTGCGTTCCAAGTTAGGCCGAATTCTTTACGGTTGATTTTACCTGTAGCTTCAAATGCCACAACTTCAACGCCCCATGGATTAGTACCTTTACCGCCGTATTCAACGTCAAAAGTAACAGGTTTAGTAACGTCTTTGACAGTGAAATTACCAGTTAATTTGTATTCGCCTGCACCTTCTGATTTGATGTCAGTTGCGACGAAAGTCATTTTAGGGAATTGTTCTGCATCAAAGAAGTCTGCAGATTTTAAGTGGTTATCACGATCTTCGTTGTTTGTATTTACGCTGTTTACATTGATTTCAAATTTGATAGATGCACCAGTTAAATCTTCTGGGTTTGCATCAATATCAGCTGTAAATGAATCGAATCCACCTTTTACTTTTGAGATCATCATATGTTTTACTTCGAAACCTAAGCTAGAGTGTGCTGCATCAACATTAAATTTTGTCATTTTAAATTTCCTCCTAAACAATGTTTGTTTTGTTATATTTATCATAATACATTATTATCTCGAAATCAAGACATATTAATTAAAGATAATAATGAAATGTGAATCACGCATTCTTAACAGTAAAAATCATACCGTTATTATTTGGATCTTTTACGATTACTTTTCCCTCAACATCTTCAAATGAAACTTGGTGTTCAATTAAGTTTTGTTTCAATTTGTTTAATTCATCGATTGAAGAAAGGATTAAAGAGTAGTTAATCAAACCACTTGCAATACTTGGCGCTAATGGTGCACCAATACCATTCCAAACGTTTGCTGCAATATGATGGTGATAGCCACCTGCTGACATGAAGTAAGCAGAGTTCATAAAGTTTGTTTTTAAATCCAAACCAAGTGCTTCTAAATAGAAGTGGTTTAAATTGCCGTTTAGTTCAGATACAGTTAAGTGCATATGCCCTAAAATAGTACCTTGTGGAAAACCTGTCCATTCACGTTCAGGATCAAATAATGCCATGATGCCATTAATATCAACAGGTAATGTATCCGTATCTATTCCACCGTCATCATTAATTGTCCATTCACTTCGTGGTCTGTCACGGTAAATTTCAATACCATTACCTTCAGGATCTGTTAAATAGAATGCTTCAGAGTACAAATGATCACCTGCACCGCCAAATGGGGCTTTCATTTTCATAAGATTGCCCACCATATAAGCAAGATCTTCGCGACTTGGTACTAAAATAGCGAAATGGAAAAGACCAGTAGTACGTGGTGGTCTAGGTACCACGTCTTCACCAGCGGTTAATATAAGAATTGGTTCAGAACTTCCTGCACCAAAGATGACTTCAGTAGATGATTCGTTTAATAAATTGAAACCCAATATTTGATAAAATTTCTTTTGAGTTTCAAGTGATTGAACACGCAATTGTACATAACCTAATTGCATATTAGGATCTAATTTGAATGTCAAAGTAGTTCCTCCTCTCAAATTCTTTTCACTTACTTTTCGTAACTTACTATAAAACAGTAAACTAATTACGTCAAGTAATTAAGTTACGAAAAGTTTACTTTTTTTTTGATTGTCGGTACAATGTAGTTATTAGAGGTGAAAAATATGAAGGAAACAGCACTATGTCCACGATTATCAAAAGCGATGGATTTAATCGGCAAACGTTGGGTTGGTCTAATCTTATATGAATTATTAGAAGGGCCAAAACGCTTTAACGAAATTGAATCAGCACTTCCTATTAGTGGTCGTTTACTCTCGGAACGTTTAAAAGAACTGGAAAAAGAAGGACTTGTAGAACGCCAAGTTTATTCAGAAGTTCCAGTTCGTGTTGAATATAGTCTTACAGAAATGGGATTAAGCTTAAAAGATGCGATAGATGCTATAGAAATTTGGTCCAAAAGATGGCTTTAAGTGAATTTTGCTTGTAAAAAAGGCATTGTATATTCATACTTAATGAGGGAAAAGAAAGTATGAAAGGAATGGACTTTCCATTATGAAAGAACAATGGGTCAAAGATTTATCTACTATTGTAAATCCTCAAGATGTTAAAATAGATGAACCACTAAAAAACTATACAATGACAAAACTTGGAGGCAATGCAGATGTATTTGTAATGCCATCTACAGAAGAAGCAGCAGCTGAAGTTGTGAAATATGCACATCTTCATAAAGTACCAATTTTTTTATTGGGAAATGGCTCGAATATGGTCATTAGAGACGGTGGTATTCGAGGTATTGTTTTAAATCTTTCAAAACTAGATCAAATCCATATTGAAGGAACAACGGTCTATGCACAATCAGGAGCGCTTATTATAGACGTTTCAAAAGCAGCAGCTGCCAAATCTTTAACTGGTCTTGAATTTTCTTGCGGTATCCCAGGATCTATAGGTGGAGCAATGGCGATGAATGCGGGAGCATATGGTGGTGAGATTAAAGATGTCATCGTAAGTTGTAAAGTATTAACGCTGACTGGTGATGTATTAGAGCTTTCAAAAGAACAATTAGAACTTGGCTATCGTAAAAGTATAATTGCTAAGAATGGTTACTATGTTTTATCTTCTGTTTTTGAATTACAAAAAGGTGACCAAGAAACAATTGATGCAACGATTGCTGATTTAACTTTCAAACGTCAATCAAAACAACCGCTTGAATATCCTTCAGCGGGAAGTGTATTCAAACGACCTCCAGGTAATTTTGCTGGTAAGCTAATCCAAGATAGCGGAATGCAAGGTAAAGGTGTAGGAGATGCGGAAGTTTCTACGAAGCATGCAGGCTTTATCATAAATAAGGGCAATGCAACCGCAACTGATTACATTGATACAATTCATATGGTTCAAAGAGTTGTAAAAGAAAAATTTGATATTGATCTTGAAACAGAAGTTAAAATCGTTGGGGAAGATTTGCCAACTGACAAAAAATAAGAAACTATTTGAAATGTTTCTAAAGTGACGCCTTTCGTTAGTATATACGGAAGGCGTATTTTTTACATAGGGAGATTTTAGTAATGAAATTTATATCATGGAATGTAAACGGTATTCGTGCTTGTTTGAAAAAAGGGTTTATGGATTATTTCAATGACATGGATGCAGATTTCTTTAGTATTCAAGAAACAAAATGCCAAGAAGGACAAGTAGAAATTGAGTTACCTGGTTATTATCAATTTTGGAACTATGCAGAACGGAAGGGTTATTCCGGAACAGCTATTTTCACAAAGCATCAACCACTATCTGTGAAATATGGAGTAGGTGAAGAGGATGCACAAGAAGAAGGCCGTATTATTACGTTAGAATATGAAAATTTCTATTTAGTTAATGTCTACACTCCAAATTCAAAACGAGATTTAGCGCGTTTAGAATATCGTGTGATTTGGGAAGATGAATTACGTGCTTATTTAAAAGCATTAGATGACATAAAACCAGTTATTTACTGCGGTGATTTAAATGTAGCTCATGAAGAAATCGATTTAAAAAATCCAAAAGCCAATATTGGCAACTCTGGATTTACAGATGAAGAAAGAGGACGAATGACAAGATTATTAAATTCAGGTTTTACGGACTCTTTCCGCTATTTATATCCAGATTTAACGGATCACTACACATGGTGGTCTTATATGAACAAAGTACGTGAACGAAATATCGGATGGCGTATAGATTACTTTATTCTTTCCAATCGCTTACAAGAAAAGATTGAAAAAGCCGAGATACATGACAACATTTTAGGTAGTGACCACTGCCCAATTATGTTGGAAATACAATAATACAACAGATTAGATATTGAACACTCGCTTTAATAGAAAAGCGGGTGTTTTTTATTTTGCTTTATGGGATAAAGCGAAGCCCTTCCGAATATAGAGAAGTTAGGAGGGATATGTATGGAGAAAAAAAGGAAACGACGATTATGGAAATGGCTTTTGTATACACTTGGTGCGCTGATTGTTGTCATAGTTGGAGCAACGTGGTATGTCAATTACTATATCGATAAATCTAAACCTCAAATTGAAGGAGAAGTTGTTGTAGAAGGAATGGATGAAGATGTGAAAGTGACAAGAGATGAAAAAGGCGTACCCCATATAGATGCAAAAACGGATGCAGATCTTTACCGTGCACAAGGCTATGTACAAGCGCAAGATCGTTTATTTCAAATGGATTTATCTAGAAGACAAGCAAGCGGCATGCTATCAGAGGTAGTTGGTAAATCTACTCTTAAGACAGATAAGTTTTTTAGAACCTTCAGTCTTAGAGATGCTGCCAAAATGTCTTACGATGGCTATTCAAAGGAAGCGAAGCAAGTGCTTGCTTGGTATGCAGAAGGGGTTAATGATTTTATCAAACAAGCTAAAAAAGAAGGTACCTTGCCATATGAATTTAAATTATTAGGGTATGAACCTGAGCCATGGTCAGAAATTGATTCCTTAACTATTGGAAAATACATGGCGTATGATTTAGGTGGAAATTGGGATATGCTCGCCTTTAGGCATTGGGCTTTAACAAATTTATCTCCAGACGAGGTTCAAGAGCTGATGATTCATTATCCTGATAACGCGAAATCCATTATTGAGGAGAACCTTGAACACACGGTAAAAGTGTCTGGACAATTTGATTCGTCACTTATTCCAAATGAATTTAATGGTAGTAATAACTGGGTAGTATCTGGAGATAAAACGAAGAGCGGAAAGCCGTTACTAGCAGATGATCCACATTTAGGATTAAGCACACCTTCCATATGGTATCAAATGCATCTTACTTCTCCAACGCAAAATGTAAGCGGAGTTATTTTCGCAGGCATTCCAGGGATTATATTAGGACATAATGAAGATATTGCTTGGGGCGTTACAAATGTAGGACCGGATGTGCAGGATTTATATATTGAAATGCCAAATCCCGATAATCCGACTCAATTCAAATATGAAAACAAATGGGAGCAAGCAAAAGTACGGAGAGAAAAGATTAAAGTAAAGGGCCAGAAGCCTGTAGATTATAAAGTCATTGTTACGAGACATGGACCTGTTATTTCAAATCTGGCATTCAAAAAGGAACAGCCAACAGCTGTCTTTTCAATGCAGTGGACGGCTTTACAGTCAACCCAGGAATTACAAGCAATTTTGAATATGGACCGAGCTACCAATTGGACTGAATTTGAAAAAGCTCTAAGAGATTTCAAGGCACCTGCTCAAAACTTTGTGTTTGCTTCAGCAAAAGATGGAACAATTGCTTATAAAGCAAATGGGCTTATTCCGATTCGCAAAAGAGGAGATGGCCAATTCCCTGTACCAGGTTATTCAGCTGATTATGGTTGGAAAGGGTATATTGATTTTGATCAATTACCGACAGTCGTGAATCCAGATAATGGTTATATCGCGACAGCTAATAATAAGGTAGTAGGTAGTGGATATCCATATCATATTACGGATTTTTGGGCGCAGCCATATCGCTATGAGAGAATCGTCAAAATGTTAGAGGAAAAAGACGATTTCACTGTAGAAGATATGGAGAAAATGCAGTTAGATACGGAGAATTTATATGCGGAAGAATTTTTGCCTAATATGATTCACTCTGTTAAAAAGCAAGGAAAGTTAAAGGATGTCGTGAAATTAATGGAAGATTGGAATTACCAAGATTCTATTTCCGAAGGTGCACCACTCGTTTACCATCTATGGATGCTCAATATTCAAAAGCAACTCTTTAAGAAATCGATGCCTGCGGATGTTTATGACATGTTACCTGGAAAATATAATATTACAGATGAATTGTTACGCCAAGCATATAAAGGAAAACCAGGAGAATTTGTTGATAAGGCAGGTGGAATCGATGAACTTGTAACGAAATCTTTACAAAAAACAGTAAATGAAATAAAAGAATCCTATGGAGATGATCTATCAAAATGGCAGTGGGGAGATTATCATCAAGTGGTATTCAAGCATCCTTTATCCTCTGCATCTCCAATTTTAGCTTATCTACTAGATTCTGAGAAAATACCAGTATCGGGTTCAAAGGTGACTGTTCGGGCAGCTGCTCCAGATAAAGCGGGTATCGTTAATCATGGTGCATCCTGGCGATTTGTAGCCGATTTAAGTGACTTATCGAAGGCCTATCATATCGTTGGACCAGGGCAAAGCGGGCATTTAAGATCCAAGTGGTATCATGATCAAGTTGACGATTGGGTGAAAGGAACATATCATGAAACTGTGATCAATGGTAAGATATCAAACGGTTATGTACTAATATTGAAAGCGAAGTAAAGAGAAACTTCACTTGAGACGGGGACTCTCGTTACAATCTTGAGTGTTAGTTAAACCAATCGGGCTTTTACGGGCTGTTTATCCACTATTTATCAACATAACCTTGGAGTAAGTCAGGGAGAGTGGAGTTTTTACTGCCCGTTAAAGCGGGGTAAATTGAAGGTGCATTAAGTGTTAAAAAATATGTTAGCAGTAGTACTAGGTGGAATTTTGGGCACTTTGATGCGTTATGGTGTCATTCTTAACACGCCAACTGAATGGATGCTGTGGATAGCAAATGGTTTAGGTAGTTTCGTTATGGGTGTGTTTAATGGTTTATTCACACGTTTTCCACAGTATGCAGGTTGGAAGCTATTTTTGACGACTGGAATGCTCGGTGCATTCACAACGTTTTCCACATTTTCAGCAAGCTGGTTTAAATTAATGCAAGAAAATGTAGTAATTGCGATTGTTTATGCAATCATGATGACCGTATTATGTATTGTATTAGCATCATTTGGCTTTTTACTAGCTGCACCTAAAAAGAAAGCAGGTGAGCGGTGATGATTTGGCTTGTACTTGCTATAGGTGGTGGAATAGGTGCTGCGGCACGTTATGGTGTAGTTTTATGGATGGAGCATAAAGAACAGCCATATTACGTAGCAACATTTATCGTAAACAGTGTTGGTTCATTGTTAATGGGGTTAGCACTTCATATCGCAGTAGACCACCAGTTATCCACAGCTTTCTTTGCAACTGGCTTTTTAGGAGCATTTACTACGTTTTCCACATTTGCATTTGATACGGTTAAATTGATGCAAGAAAAGGATGGTCGTGGTGTATTCTTGTATCCGGTTTTAACACTATTTGCGGGAATCATCCTGGTAACGCTGGGATGGCAAATATTATGAAAAAAGATTGGATTATAGCCAATTTTTCAGACTGTACACGAACTCGAAGAATTTCGAGTTTGCCTACAGTCTTTTTCTTTTACGATAAATATGTATAT
>DATMJF010000356.1:0-13203 GCA_035554455.1 Rummeliibacillus sp. | reverse complement strand
TTAGACTACCTAAAGACAGATTACAAGAAAAATCTTTCCAGGAAGGACATTTGTTTTTCCTGGGAGGTCATGAAAATCGCTTACATTGTTGATTTGATGGAATTTTTCAATTTCCAAAAATACAAATAATTTCCCTCCCCGTTTGATAAAAGAAAAGAGTGAGCGCCAAATATGCGTCACTCTTCCGAATGGTTTTTATCTAAAGGTCTTCTTATTTTGTAGCTGTTGGCGTGTTCACTTTTGCAAATGCTGCTTCTAATGCATCAATAATATCATCTGCTGCTTCTATACCGATTGAAAGACGGACTAATTCTTCAGGAACTCCAGCTTTTACTAGTTCTTCTGCATTCAATTGTTGATGTGTTGTAGATGCTGGATGGATGATTAGTGAACGTGCATCCCCAACATTTGCTACATGGCAGAATAATTCAATATTGTCTATCAACTGGCGACCTGCATCACGACCACCTTTAATACCAAATGTAAGTACTGAGCCATAACCATTCTTTAAATATTTATTTGCAAGAGGAGCAAATTCGCTATTTTCAAATCCATTGTAATGCACCCACTCTACTTGGTCATTTCCTTGAAGATATTCTGCTACTTTTCGTGCATTTTCGTTATGATATGGAACACGTAAATGCAATGTTTCTAATCCTTGTAGTAATTGGAATGCTGCATCTGCACTAAGCGTTGGACCGAAGTCACGCAATAATTGGACACGTAAACGAGTTGCAAATGCTGCATCTGAAGTATCAATACCATAACGTAATCCATGATAAGATGCATCTGGCTCTGTATAGTCTGGGAATTTGCCACGAGTCCAGTCAAATTTTCCAGCATCAACAACTACTCCTGCTATTGTTGTACCGTGTCCACCAATCCATTTTGTTGCAGAATGTACGACGATGTCTGCACCAAATTCAATAGGATTGCATCCGATTGGTGAAGCAAATGTATTATCGATAATTAATGGAATTTCATGTTTGTGTGCAATTTCTGCTAATGCTTCAATATCAGCAATTGAAAGACTTGGGTTACCAATTGTTTCTGCATAGATTGCTTTTGTATTTTCCTGAATTGCTGCTTCAAATTCATCCGTATTTTTTTCATCGACAAATGTCGCTGTAATACCATAGCGCGGTAATGTGTTCGCAAATAGATTGTAAGTTCCACCATATACACTTGCTGCTGAAACAATATGGTCACCTGCACGTGCAATGTTCAAAATTGAAAATGCAATAGCTGCCATCCCTGAAGATAGAGCGACTGCTGCTGTACCCCCTTCAAGTAATGCGATACGCTTTTCAAAAACATCTACAGTTGGGTTCATAATACGAGAATAAATGTTGCCTGGTTCTTCAAGTGCAAATAATTTTCGTGCATGTTCAGAATCATTAAATTTATACGCTGTTGTACGATATACAGGTACTGTAATTGCTCCTGTTGTTGGATCTGGTGTTTGACCACCACGTACTGCTAAAGTCTCTTTACGTAATTTTGTCATTTTAATTCCTCCTAAAAGTTAGTGTTTAGATGGAAAACGGAGGGGTGTAAAAGGGTTTTATAAAAAGAAAAACCCTTCTTCACGTAAGAAGAGGGTTTAATTAGCATTATCCTCCCCTTATCTTTCAGATCCGATTAGAATCTGTAGGAATTAGCACCGTGGCAAGTGTATACTTACTGGTTGCTGGGCATCGCAGGGCCTATCCCTCCGCCGCTCTTGATAAAGGTTATTTGATTCAGTTCCATCTTATTGACGTAAGTATAGAAGATTCCTAGAATAAATGTCAATGTTTTTTCTGAATTTTTAATTATTTTAATTAATGAATTTATCTGTATTAATTTTAATATTATAAAAATTAATACAATATATATCTTCTTTTAACAAAGCCTTCTCACTTTATCTCTACATTTCTGTTGCATATTTCTTTTGATAAATTATTTATTGAGTCAATTTCATAAGTGCTTTTCTAGTTAAAAAATACGAATATTTCCCAAATAAACAATTCAATAATTCGAATAATAATTCATTTCTAGTATTTACTTAGTATGCCGCTCCAGATGGCGCTTTCCGCGGGCGAGCGTTGAGCCTCCTCGGAAGCTAAAAACATTGTGCTCCTGCATCGCTTCGCTAGCTTCGTCGCAGGAGTCGCCATCTGGAGCTTCATAGATAATGTTCTAACAGATATGGCATATAACATTTTCTATGATTTTTATGAGAATTTTATCTGTATTTTTTACGCTAATTAAATTATAGAAAATTGATGAAGGAAAGGATGAAGCTAAAAAGAAAAAGAATTTAAATTCATTATATATTGAGTTCGCATTCGCTGTATTAGTTATTATTACAATTTGGACAAACAGCTAAAATTTTCAACTAACCATAAGTTACAGGCAAATCAATCATATCAAATGATATTCTATTCTCCTCCTAAGAATAGAATAGTGGTCACTTTCAATAAAATCCCGTATAGTGAAATTGATACCTATTTGAAAAGGAGCCTGACATTATGGTTAAAGAACTTTTACGTAGTCATACATCTGTTCGAAAATATACAGGTGAAAAAATCCCAAAAAAAACCGTGCGAGATTTAATCGAAACTGCACAAATGGCCGCAACATCTCACTTCATTCAAGCATATAGTGTCATTTGGGTTACAGATGAAGAAAAGCAACAAAAGCTTGGTGAGCTATCAAATAATGCTTTCCAATTCCAAACTGCAGGCGCAGCATTTCTATTCTGCGTAGATTTCAAACGTCTACAAGTGGCAGGTAAAAAACAAGGTGTGGAAATTGTAGCCGATTCAGCTGAAAATATCTTAGCAGGTGTTGCTGATGTTGCCCTATTTGCACAAAACTTTGTTATTGCAGCTGAAGCAGAAGGCTATGGTATTTGCTATATTGGTGGTGCTCGTAATAATCCAGAAGAAATTAGTGAATTATTCAATTTACCAGATTACGTCTTCCCATTATTTGCAATGACAATCGGTACACCAACAAAACGAAACGAAACAAAACCTCGTCTTCCATTAGATGCTGTACTTCACGAAAATAGCTACGACGTAGAAAAATACGATCAACTATTAGATGAGTACGATACAACGTTGGAAACATATTATGCAAGTCGTTCTTCAAACAATAAAACGGCTAATTGGACGAAACAGATGGCTGACTTCCTAATCGAACAACGCCGTCCATTTATCAAAGAATTCTTAGCCAACAAAGGTTTTACTTGGAAATAAGGAAAAACTGTATGCTCCCTTAGTTTGCGGATACATTTATACTTTATTCTGACTCGGAGATGATTTTGGGTAATTTTGAAAGGTTTTAGGGATGGATTAGCGCTATTCAACGTCAGGACTTGCGCTACCTAGGTCGGAACTTGCACTACTCAGGCAAGAACTTGCTCCACTCAGTGGAACTTGCACTACTCAGACCAGAACTTGCTCCACTCGAGCCGGAATTTGCCCTATTCAACTGAAACCTAGTACCACTTTTCTTGGTACTTTCAAGTGATACCCGAGTTCAAAGTAAATAGATAGAAAAAGAGCCAACAAAAACAATTTGTTTTCGTTGGCCTATATCTTTTTAGGAACTTATTAAATAAGCCCTGCTATCGGCAAAAATTTCCTAGCTTATTTTTCCTCAATACCTTTAATCGTAATTTCTTTAACTGGTAAGAATACATCATTTGAGTTCAAATATTTTACTTCTACTTGATCTCCCTCTTTTAGATACACTGCAAGAGGTGCTGTTTCGGAGCTGACGATATAGTTTTCTTTGTTGTCTAGTAAGAAGGAAATGGTTGTGTAATCGTTATTTTTCTCTTTATAGACTCGTATAACTTTACCTTTAGCTGCTTTTTCTTCATTTGAAGAACTGCCATTTAAAGAACTATTACCTGAACGATTAATAATTGTTTTATATTGTCTTAATGCTTCGTTTGGTGTTGCAGCAGAAACAGAAAGCTCAGGATTTGCTGCTGAAACGATTGAATAGTTTTGTAAGAAACCATTAGAATCAAGCACTGGTACTAACCAACTTGCTTCACCATAGAAATTATAAATAATTGGCATAGAAGCTTGCCATTTTTTCTCGATGAATTTTTTCTCAATAATTTGAATTGCACCTTGTGAATCCATATAAGCTTCATCTTTATTACCTGAATAGTAAGTAGCTTGACCTGTACGAGCATTCGTCAATGAATAGCCCAGCATAGAATCTACGCCCTTTTTAGGACTTGTAAAATCTGTGAAGTAATACATTATGCCATTTTCATCAAATACAGGGCTGACATTTGCTTCTGTCCCTTCATCAGAAGGAAGTTTCACGTCTTTTTTACCGAATACACTATTCCAATAACCGTGAACATATTTACCGAAATATTCATTTTGACGGCTAACAGCTTCTGGAGAAATCGCACCATCGATAAATTCAGGCACATCTTTTAATGCGTAAGTTTTTGAAGCACCTGTTTTCGCATCAACCATGACAATCCCTTTTGGGTCAAAGCCATTACGTCCAGAGATAAACTTACCATAAGTACGAATATAGTATGGTTTTCCGTCATCATTTACTTCTAATTGTGCATCACCATAGAAAATTTCTTTCGTATTCGTTAATCGCATATGACGTTCAACATTGTTATTTAAATAAGCTGAAGTTGTATACACCATCGGAGATTTTACGAACTTTGGATTATCCGATGAATTTGTAGCACTCATCATCAAATAACCTGGTGATTCTTTACCCTTCATCCATTTAAAGAAATCTGAGAATTCTACTGGTGCAATATAAACATATTCACCATTTACTTTTTGAATTTGTAGGTTACCTAATTCATAGTAACTTGTATTTGGTACTTGGCTAAATGCCTTTTTCATTTTATTTCGTGCAAATTTAGGTGGAACGCTTGCAGGTGTTTTCGTGTCATCAAAAGCCTTGATTTCAACCTTTTTTGTCATCTCAGCAGATTGGTATTTTTGATTTGCATTAAAAAATGGCGTAGATAATAGATAAACGCCGAAAACTAAACTTGCTAGAGCTATGAATCCTTTAACCTTTCTTTCAATACCATTAGATAATAGTGCACCAATTAAAGCAATAACAAGGAGTTCTAGCCACAATTGAGACCAGTTTTGATCTACCTTTGTTATATAAAAGACAATTGCGATAATAACAAAAATTAGTATAAACATTGTAATACCGAATTGTATTTTAAATTTTGTCTTATAATCACCTTCAGGCGTTTTACTTGCAAACGGCACAATTAGAAATGTTGCTACTATTGCAACGATAGCTGACATGATAAAAGTCATTGTCATAGTTACTCATCCTTTCTCATATTTAAGATACGAATGACTTCAGAGAAAGTTTCATAGAATTTAGCTCATGAATGATTGATTCGAATTAATTTAGATATAAATGTAATAAAAAATTACGCAAAGGAAGTGTAAATATGAAAAAGCTACATCTCATTACACTCGTTATTTTCTTTTCCATTCTTTATATTTTCTTTATACCTGAGCAACCTTTTTTATTGAAAATTTCGTTTAAAATTATTCCAATAATCTTGATGATTATTTTCGTCTATTTACAGCGTGATTCGAACAATCCAGCATTTTCAAAGTGGCTTCTTTTAGGGCTGTTCTTCTGCATGCTAGGAGATGCCACCATTCGCTGGTTTTTACTGGGCCTATCCTTCTTTTTAGTCGGTCATATCTGCTACATTGTCGCATTTTTCAAAGTGAAAATGAAAGCGATAAATCCCTATATTGCTATTTTTTTATTGGCCTACGGTATGTTGATGGTCGCATGGATTGCAGGAAATATTTTTAGAACAGGTAATTATGTACTTGGTATAGCGGTTTGCTTTTATATTGCCGTTATCTTAACAATGGGATGGTCAGCTTTGCAAACGTATTCACCCATTATTATTCTTGGTGCCTTTTCATTTATTTTCTCAGACTCCATCTTAGCTATTAATATGTTTATAACAGATATACCAATGTCAGATATTCTTATTATGACAAGTTACTATAGTGCACAACTTTTCTTTGCAATGAGCACGCTAAAATATTCCGTAGCTCGAAAGAAAGTGTTAGAATTATGACAATGCTTTAAATATAAGGAGGATTCAAACAATGAAAGAAACAGTAATCGAACGATTAGTCAAATACACTAAAATTGATACTCAATCTAATGAAGCAAGCGAAACAACACCTTCTACTGAAAAACAATGGGATTTACTACGTGTATTAGAAACTGAATTAAAAGAAATCGGTATGGAAGAAATTGCAGTAGATGAAAATGGCTATTTATTTGCTACTTTGCCTGCAAACTCTGATAAAGAATTACCAACAATCGGATTTTTAGCTCACGTTGATACAGCAACTGACTACACAGGTACAAATGTGAATCCACAACGTCATGACAATTATGATGGCGGCGATATCCAACTAAATGCTGAGGTCGTATTATCTCCAAAAAATTCACCTGAATTAGCTAATTATGTTGGTCAAACATTAATCACAACAGATGGTACTACTTTACTTGGTGCAGATGATAAAGCAGGGATCGTAGAAATCATGACTGCTATGGAATACTTGATTAACCATCCTGAAGTAAAACATGGCAAAATCCGTGTAGCATTTACACCTGATGAAGAAATCGGCCGTGGACCTCACAAATTTGATGTGAAACGTTTTAATGCAGACTACGCGTACACAATGGATGGTGGCCCACTAGGAGAACTTCAATATGAAAGCTTTAATGCTGCAGCAGCTAAAGTAACAACTCGTGGTACTAGCGTTCATCCAGGTTCTGCAAAAGGAAAAATGGTCAATGCCATTACAATGGCGATTAAATTCCAAGAAATGCTACCAAAAGAAACTGTTCCTGAATTGACAGAAGACCATGAAGGTTTCATCCACCTTATGAATTTCAAAGGTGAGGTTGAAAACACTTCTCTTTCTTACATTATTCGTGACCACGATCGTGAAGCTTTCGAAGCGAAAAAAGCATTAATGCTAGAAGCTGAAAAAGCAATTAAAGCGGAATTCGGTGAAAATGCAATTACTGTTGAACTTTCTGACCAATATTACAACATGGCAGAAAAAATCCTACCTGTAAAAGAAATTGTTGACATTGCACAAAAAGCTATGGAAAACTTAGATATTAAACCTTTAATTTTACCAATTCGCGGTGGTACGGATGGATCACAACTTTCATATATGGGACTTCCAACACCTAATATCTTCGCTGGTGGCGAAAATATGCACGGTAAATATGAATATGTTTCAGCTGAAACAATGGTCAAAGCAACAGAAGTCATCATAGAAATCGTTCAATTGTTTGAGCAAAAAGCATAGTTGGTGAATCAATAAGTAGGTGACATTGTGAAAGAGATTGCACTTGGTGTATTGGCATCATTATTTTTTGCTGTAACATTTATTTTAAATCACTCGATGGAACTAGAAGGTGGAAGCTGGCTATGGAGTTCATCTTTGCGCTATTTCTCTATGCTTCCCTTTTTACTTGTCATCGTCGTATCACGTAAAGGACTTATTACCTTAGCACAAGAGATAAAAACACAACCAAAAGCTTGGCTACTTTGGAGCTTTGTTGGCTTTGTGCTCTTTTATGCTCCTCTTACTTTTGCCGCTGCATACGGTCCTGGTTGGCTCGTATCAGGAACTTGGCAGTTTACAATTATAGCAGGAGTATTACTTGCACCGTTCTTTGTTCAATATATTGATGGAAAAGCCATCCGGCAAAAAATACCGCTCGTTTCATTACTTATTTCGAGTATTATTTTAGTCGGCATTATTTTAATACAAATTCCAAGTGTGAAAAACGTTTCCTTAGAAAGCTTACTATTAGGAATCTTCCCAGTAGTAATTGCAGCATTCGCGTATCCACTTGGAAACCGTAAAATGATGGATGTATGTGCTGGTCGCCTGGATACTTTCCAACGTGTACTCGGCATGACTATTGCTTCTATTCCTGGTTGGATTGTCATCGCAATTTATGCACTTGCAACTGTTGGCCTGCCTTCCGTTAGTCAAATGATGCAATCATTAATTGTTGGCATTAGCTCTGGTGTCATTGCTACTGTGCTATTTTTCATCGCAACGGATCGAGTCCATAATGACCAGGGAAAACTAGCAGCTGTTGAAGCAACACAATCTGCTGAAATCCTTTTTGTTATCGTTGGTGAAATGTTGCTATTAGGTGTTCCTCTTCCAAAGCCACTTGCACTCTTTGGTATAGCCACTATTATTGTAGGCATGGCATTACATAGCTATTACACCTCTTTACTGAAGAAAAAAAGTAGTGGCGTTTTGCAAACTGAACAGAAGATAAAATGAAAGAATAGTAGATAATGAGGATGCCCTATAAGTCAGTGAAACCTGATTATCTGGGTATCCTTTTTATAGTTTGGACAAAACAAAAACGATAAGATTGATGAAATCTTATCGCCCAGTCTAGTCGAACATTCCTAAGCTTTTGAGGGGGGTTTAGGAATTTTTTAATTGTAGCTAAATTTTGGAGAAAAGTAGCTAATTGAATCCTGCTCTACTTACATTTTTAGAGGAGGTTTATTTCTCTATATGACAATGATAATCATTATCAACTGAATTGTCAATACTTATCCTAAAGTATTTTTTGAAAATTACATAATTATTGTATAGTAATAACTAAGAGGTGACGATATGAGTTCTTTATCAAGAGATCAACTACAACAATTACAATCCTATAGTATCTATGTTGATGATTCAGCAAATACTATATTTAGCCTGCAACAACTACATAATGATGAGTTTTTACCTGATTTTTTAACACTTACTAAAGCAATAAGTAATGTAGAATCCGATACGATTGCGTTGTCGTATTTTACACGTCGTTATGGCATGTTCGTTGCTATGCAATTTTATATGTTAACAATGTACGACGAAGTATGGGATGGTTCCTTTGATCATCTGAAGTTTGGTGTTAAAGAGGAATTTGGAAACAAAGCATTATGCATGTTTACACATTCATCAGATTGGCGAATGATTGATGAAGACGAACGAGAAACTACATTTAAGAAAATTTTAGATCAACAATGTAATACGATTTTCGTTCAGCTTCGTAAGATCACTGCTGTTTCACCTAAAATGTTATGGGAAAATGTTTTTGGTTATATGTTATGGCATCTACATGTACTTCTTTCAAATCCAGGTACTTGTGAACAAGCACAAATCGATATTGCATTATTAGAAGAAGACTCTTTATGGTCTTCGTTTGCAAAGCGCTCTTATTTTAAAGAATATACAAGAGGAGAACATCCTTCGAAGCTTATCAATATCCCTGTTCGCAAAACTTGCTGTTTCTCAAAGGACATCCCTGGATGGATGCAGTGTGGCTTTTGTCCATTGAAATAATTCTTCATCATTTCCCTTTTTACAAAAGTGTGTACTGTTGCCTATTCAAAAAATAAAGTTAGAAAATTAAAAGAATATGATTCTAACATCTTTACATTTCAAAACAATTGCAGTACACTAAACACACTAAAACTTTCCTTTAGGAAACTTTATTTCGGAAACAACACATTTGGGAATGGAGGAAAAAAATGAGTAAAGTGTATAAAGAAAAGCAAATCTCAAGGTTACAACACACCACAGCTCAAGATGTTCTAAATGGTAAAGTGCATGGGATTAAAAGTGTACTTCCCTTCTTAGGACCTGCTTTTATCGCAGCCGTGGCTTATATAGATCCAGGAAACTTTGCTACGAATATTACCGCTGGATCTCAATATGGTTATTTATTATTATGGGTTATTGCCTTTTCAAATTTAATGGCCGTTCTGATCCAATCTTTATCTGCAAAACTTGGCATTGCAACAGGGAAAAACCTACCTGAAGTTGCTCGTGAAAACTTTTCTAAAAAGACTTCCATCTTGTTATGGATTCAAGCAGAGCTTGTCATAATGGCTACCGACTTAGCAGAATTTATCGGTGCAGCACTAGGAATGTATTTATTGTTCGATATTCCTATGCTACCAGCAGCACTCATAACAGCTGTTGGTTCATTCGCTATTTTAGAGCTTCAACGCCGTGGCGTACGTGCATTTGAAGCTGGTATTTCTGCAATGGTCATGATGGTTGTATTGGCATTTGCACTCCAAACATTTTTGGCACATCCTGATGCCGGGGCAATTGCAACAGGCTTTATACCACATTTTGATGGTGTAAATTCTGTTTTACTTGCAACAGGTATTTTAGGTGCTACAGTTATGCCACATGCTATTTATTTGCACTCATCGTTGACTCAGTATCGTGTAGTTGGTCAAAACGATGAAGAAAAACGGAAAATTTTCAAATTTGAATTCATTGATATTGTAATAGCTATGATATTTGCAGGGGCAATTAATATGAGTATGTTAATCATCGCTGCTGCCGTATTCCATTCAAAAGGCATGAATGTTGAAGATTTAGATGTAGCCTTCCATTCACTTGGCGAAATGATTGGACCAATGGCTTCTATATCATTCGGTTTAGGCTTATTAATTGCTGGGCTTGCTAGCTCTTCTGTTGGTACCTTAGCCGGGGATGTTGTGATGCAAGGTTATATCAGAAAGCATATTCCGATTTATTTAAGACGTGCGATTACAATGATTCCACCACTTTTAATCATCGCATTTGGTGCCAACGCAACAAAAGCCCTAGTGTGGAGTCAGGTTATTTTATCCTTTGGAATTGCCTTCGCATTAATCCCATTAATTATGTTCACAAGTAACAAGAAAATTATGGGCGGACTTGTAAATCATAAGCTTACTACAATTCTTGGCTGGATCGTGGCAGCAATCGTTGTATTCTTAAATATATATCTTCTTTATCAAACTGCTGTTGGTGCATAATATCATTCACTAGACACACACTACTTTTTAAAAGGAGTGTGACATGATGAAGAAGGATTCATTACCAAAGGATAAAAAAATATTTGCAGACTTACCATCTGATGAACGGCCTGATATGATGGATTCAGAAAATATTAGTCTACATGATTTGTACGAAGATATGCATACCGTCGATCCAATTCCAATGGAAGAACTAACTAAAGATTTAGAATCAGAAGCTAAAGACGATAAATATGATGGTAAATGGACATAATAATAAAATAAAAAAGGTGTCTAAAAATTTTAGACACCTTTTTATTCTTGTTTCTATAAACTATTTTTATAAGGGAGAGCCTTAAACCTCTTCTACTGCTCTAAAAGCTTTTGTCCCATTATTGTACATGCTTCAAAGAATAATTTTACAAAGCTTTCTCGATCAACGCTATGTAATACTTTGGCATTTGGAGTTTTACCTGTTTTATTTGCATAATCGACAATTGTAGATCCTGCAGTTAATCGACCTTCTAATTCAATTTCTACATAATAGTCGTCACCTTTGAATAGTTCAGGGGCTACTAAGGCTGCGACAGCACAAACATCATGCATACGAATTTGTTCTTCAAAATGTGGTGCATGGAATGGCGTTTGTGATTGGGTAAACGTATAGAATTTCATCATATCCGCTGCTTTTTCAGCAAATGGTGTACCAAGTGTACGAAGTTCTGCCATCTCTTCTCTTGTGATATACGCTTTATGCGTTACATCTAGACCACTCATCACAATTGGTACACCTGAGCGGAATACAAGCTCTGCAGCATGTGGATCTACATAAGCATTGAATTCTGCAGTTGTTGACATGTTCCCACCAACAGCGGCTCCACCCATCCATGATATCAATTTAATCTTCGGTTTTACTTCCGGATGTGCAAGTAACAATGCGCCAATATTTGTTAACGGGCCGGTTGCGACAATAATAACTGGTTGATCACTTGCTAACAAAATTTCACACATAGCCGTGATAGCAGTTCGATCGCTTTCTTTTAAAGTTGGATCTGCCCATTTTACATTGCCGAGTCCCCCTTCACCATGAATATCTTCCGCTACTTCTAAAGCACGGAAAATAGGTTGCTCAAGACCACGTGCTACTTCTACATCTTGCCCTATATAGGCTAAAAAGCTAAGGGCGTTATATGTCGTTTTATCTGTTGATAAATTACCTGCTTCTGTAGTGACAAGCTTAACATCTAATTCTGGACGCGAAAATGCCAGAGCAAGCATCATAGCATCGTCAATTCCTGGATCACAGTCAATAATTACTGGGGTTTTATTCAAAATATCCACTCCTCACGCTGATATTGCTATTATTAGCAAATTTTCCGATGTAATTGTAACTTGTTTTGGCAAATCATTCATCTTTAAAGGGGCACCGTATAGTCGAAAAATCTCACTAATACGATGCCCCTATTTTATTATTTTCTATAAGTAACAAACCACTGACCATCTTGTTCAAATATATCCGTTCCAAGAAAGTCTTCTTTTAATAATTGCTGTTGCCCCGTTGTATCAGACATTAATAAGGCTCTAGCTTCTGTAAATGTAGGTTTTTCCTCATTTAAATTTTTGTAGAAAATATAGCGAAGTTTATTGCCGTATTTTTCTTTTAGCCCAGCTACGAGTAGCCCTTGAGAAAACTTATCTTTCAAGCTTGGGATATTTAGTGGTTTTACTGTCGCACAAATATAATCGAAACGGCTTAAGTCGACTTGATCCATAATAATTTGGGCCATCTTTTTTTGTAAGCCAAAGCCACGATATCTCGGTGATACATTAGAAATCTCTTGATACAGTACACGTGACAGTTTTTCCTCAGGGATACCACAATCTCTTCCTAAATGTTCATCATCCTTGATCGGCTCAAGTAATGCTCGAAATGCGATCAATTCATCTTCTACATATACTCCAATCATTAAACCATGATCATTTAAAATAAAGCTGAATTCCTCTTCACTAAGTGGTTGCAATGTATTTTTATCAGGTAATGCAGCACATACCTCAGCTTGTAATTTTTCAAGTTGCGGTATATGGTCCATAGTTAATATTTGAACAGTATATGGCGTTGATCCTAGCAAACCTTCTGCAATAGTAGTCATCATATTACTTCCCTTCTAGCGAACAATGCATGAATGGCGGCAAAGTTCTTGTATCACATCTTCATCTACATCAATACCTAATCCCGGTCGTTCATTTAAGCAAATAAATGGGACATCATAGTGAAGGTTTCCAACATCTTTAGAGAATTTTAGTGGCCCTGTTAATTCGAC
>DATMJF010000355.1:0-24540 GCA_035554455.1 Rummeliibacillus sp. | reverse complement strand
TCGCTATACTATTTATTATAACAAAAGGAATAATATCCAAATAGTTCTGATTTTTAAGTTATCAAATAGTACGTAAAATAAGTAGTCAGGATAGTATGGATAAAAGAGGGAATACATTATTGGAGGTGTTTTTGTTGAAGGAAACAAAATTATGGGTAAATGATGAGTGGATAGATACAAAAGAAAGTTATGAACTTACCGGGATAGCGTGGATAAAGCGCTATAGTAGCTACAGGAGGAACATTCTCAGTGCGTACTTTGACACCAACCGTCATTACGAATATAAAATCGGATATGAAAATCGTATGTCAGGAAACATTTGCACCAATTGTGTCGAATGTTTCATATGAAACATTCGACGAAACTATTGCTTTATTGAACAATTCCGACTTAGGATTAAATGCTGGTATTTTTACAAATAATTTAGAGGATGCTATGAGAGCAGCGGATGAATTGGATGCAGGGGCTGTTATTATTAACGATGTTCCAACTTTCAGAACTGATAATATGCCTTATGGTGGTGTTAAGAATAGTGGTTATGGACGCGAAGGTATTAAATATGCAGTGAATGAAATGACGGAAATGAAATTTATCACTATTAAAACAAAACTGTAATATAATTATTTTGACACCGTATATAACAACTTGTTTTATGATAAACAGTTAATAATTATTGAATTAGTACAGAATTATGGTTAGTATTGATACAGATATAATTTTAAGGAGTGTTGTTTATGCTTGAACCTATCCCAATGAGCCAATCTAGAACAATTCAAACGAGATTAGTATTACCACCAGATACAAATCATATGAATACAATTTTTGGCGGTAAAGTTTTGGCATATATTGATGAAATTGCTGCTATTACGTCGATGAAACATGCCAAAATGCAAACTGTTACAGCTTCATTCGATTCCGTTGATTTTTATTCTCCTGTACGCTCAGGGGAAGTTTTAGAACTTGAAGCAATCGTAAGTTCCACTGGCCACTCATCTATGGAACTTTATATCGTGGTACAATCACGAGATATTCATACGGGAGAAAAGAAGTTAACAACTGAATCATTCGTAACGATGGTAGCTGTAGATGGAAATGGAAAACCTCAGGAAGTAGCGCCTGTTTTTCCTGAAACAGAAGAAGAAAAGAGATTATTTGAATCTGGTCCACAACGTCGACAACATCGTAAAGAAAAGCGAGATATGCCGCATAAATTCTTTTCATTGTAATAATCACACTTCATAACATTTCTCAACTAACTGGATTGTAGAGATGTATTCTAAGTAAAATCAAACGTCAACTCTTTATAGAAGGAGTTGGCGTTTTTAATGACTACTGTGAAACTATTTCCAGATTAAATCCGTAGATAAATTAGAGATTTTTTCTGGGGGATGAGTAATGATGATTGAGGAACTTAATAAAGAAATATCTTATTTGAAAATTCAAAAGCATAAAAGAGATCGTGTGCTAAGAAGACAAAAGGCAATTGAAGAACAATTGATTGATGAGCAACTTAGAAAGGATCGCTTTGAACAACAACTTCGTAAAGAAACAAAGGATGTTGAAGATTTAGATCGTTTTTCTTTTTTGAAAATGTTTCGCAAGTTAACTGGCAAGCAAGATGAAATCCGCCAAAAAGAAATAGCTGAAATGGCTGCTGCTGAGGCAAAATGGCGAGAGTCTGAAAAAATGATTACTACATTAGAACAGGACTTAGAGGAAACAAGAGTAGAGGCAGTAAATTCAGAATGGGAAGATCTAGATGAACGCTTGAATCTTGTAATTGCTCAGAAGAAATTATGGATATTTGATAATAATTTACCTGAAAGTGAAATCATCAAGTGTTTATATCAAAGTCGAGATGAGATACATATATTGAGAAGAGAAATAGCTGAAGCATTTACCGCAGGAGATGAGGCGAAAAGAGCCTTGAAGTTTACGCTAAAAAAATTAGATAGTGCTGAAAACTATTCATCATGTGATACGATATTTGGTGGAGGAATCCTTGCAACAGCGCTGAAGCATAGTGAATTAGATGAAGCTGAAGATGCTATTCATAAAGCCCAAAGAGCTTTACAACGATTCCATACAGAGTTAGTGGATGTACATGATATCGATATAGAACTGCTAATAGTTGAAAGAGATGGCTTTACTAAGTTTGCAGATTACTTTTTTGATGATGTTTTTTCTGCATGGACAATCCATTCTAGGATTCAATCTTCACATGAGCATGTGGAGGAAGTACTTAATAAGGTTGAGGAAATATGTAATTTATTAGGTAAGAAAAAAGGTGAAGTTGAACACAAGGAAGAGAAAATAGCTGAACAATTATCGGAAATATTAGGGTAAACAAAAAGAAGTGACTATTTGGGATGGTATACATCGTCTTTAATAGCCACTCTTTTTTGATAGATTACTCTAAATCACTAGCAATATCTGTTAATTGATCAGCAGAGGCAGAGACTTGGGTTGCCCCTTCACTTAGATCATTTAATAATTGAGAAATTGTTGTGATATCTTCCATGGTATCTGCATTGATTTCTTTAATGCCAGCGACTGCTTCTGCAATTTTATGGAACGATTGCGATAGCTCGTTTTGCATGCTGACGCCTTTTGTAATTTGCGTATCCACGCCTTTAACGGAGCTAGACATATTTCCGATATTGTTTTCCGTATCTTGAATGAGTTGTGATACATTTTGAACTGCACTTTTTGTCTCTTCGGCCAGCTTACGCACTTCATCAGCAACAACGGCAAAACCTTTGCCGTGTTCACCAGCACGAGCTGCCTCGATGGAAGCATTTAATGCCAACAAATTTGTTTGATCAGCAATATCTGTTACAAGATGAACGATTTCGTTTATCTTATGTGAAGATACACGTAATTGGCTCATTGTTTCATCAAGTAATGTAACGCTTTTTGACATTTGACGCATCAAATCTGTTTGTGTATCAAGCAGTTGTTTTCCGCTTTCAGATTTTTCTTGTGTAGCAGTGACAAATGTAAGGCCCTGTTGTGTTGATTGAGCGATTTCATCTGCTTGGTTTGCTAATGATTGAATAGATGCCGTTGTTTCTTGGCTAATTGCACTTAATTCCTCTGCAGTACTTTGAACAGATATAACGACTTTATGTTTTATTTGATCGTTTTGTGTGCGTTGGTCTTCTTGTTTGTTCTCATAGGCTTCAATTACAAGTTGTTGTTCTAGGTTAATCAGTTTCGAAAAAGCGTTAACGGCTAGGGTAGTATCTTTTCCTGACAAATCTAGTTTATTTATAAATTCAGCAAATGCCGTTGTTAATGATTGAAATGAATTAATATACCATTTCGATTGAAGTCCAATATGCACATGAACATGAGCGATTCTAATTCTTTGTTGAACATATTCATCATTGATTTGACAGTTAAACATTTCGCTAATATGCCGTGTTAGTGTTACTTTTAATCGTTCAATTGCGGAATATTGGTTGATAATTTGAATTAAGTCAGGCGATTGACTAATTGTTTCATAAAATTTATCAACCATTTCTACTGTTAAATCCTGTGAAATTGGTTGCAATTGTTTAATAATTGCTAAGTCTTCTGTTGTTAATTGCAATAATTGGATTTGTTTTCGTAATTCGGGGTGCTTTGATAGTTCTAATGTTACTTGACCGATATATTGGTCAATTTTAAAATAATTTTCATTTTTTTTTGCATTACGTTTACTAGACCAAAGTGCCACGTTAATTTCTCCATTCTATCGTTAGACAATTAATCTTTATTATTTTTCTATTCTATCATTTTTTTAAAGAGATAAAAGAATAATGTGTAAATTTGGCCTAAGTAATTTGAAGCTTTTGGAGTTCATCTGTTGGGGCTAATTGGATTTAATCGTGTGATTAATGGCCTAGTGATGAGGATTGCTATTTTTGAAAATATTGTTACGAATTAATTCATTTTTTCAATATTAAATAAAAATTGACCTGTTTTCAAATTACGCAAATATGTGAACATGCTACAATAAAGAAAATATTAGGAAGAAAAGGATGTACTCGAATGGATAAACAGCGAGGTATGAAATTTGCATTACCATTAGCGGTAGTTGTTGCAGTGTCTTCAATGATGTTGCTGAATTCTAATTACACAGCAGTACCAATGAATCATCGCATTATGATTACGGTGGGTGCAACAGTTGTAACATATATATTATCATTTATTATGTTTGGTTTAAAAGATAAAGAAAAGTAAACGCATTAAAACAAGATTTTTTCTATAAAAAACACATCACTAATTGTTCAAGAATACTAACAATTAGTGATGTGTTTTTTAGGGCTTAAATAAGTCAAACCAACCTTTATATTTGAACCAGCCAAGCATTGAAACTGCAATGCCTAACATGATAAGTAAGATGATAAAATAACCATAAGGCCACTCTAGTTCGGGCATGTTTTTGAAATTCATGCCATATACGCCAGCGATAAAGGTTAGAGGAATGAATATAGAGGAAATGATCGTCAAAATCATCATAATTCCATTCATGCGGCTAGCATTAACAGACATGTGACTATCTCGCATATCTGCGGTTAGTTCACGATTAGATTCCACCATTTCAGTTAACTTGACTAAATGGTCATGGATATCGCCGAAATAGGCACGCTCCTGCTCATCTAGATGGAAACGGTAAGAATTTAAAATTCGATAAAGTAAATCACGCATCGGTAAAATAGTGCGTCGTATATGAAGTAAATCACTTCTCAAGTCAAATACATAGCGCATAGACTTAGTGCTGTTTTGATAATTTAATTGATCGTCAATTTCATTTAAATGATCCTCAATATTGTAAACCATTGGGAAATAACTATCGACAATTTTATCAATCGCCTGATACATCACAAAAAGAGTTCCTCGTTCCCATGTTTGAGGTCGATTCATTAAGCGTTTGCGGACAACATCAAATTCTGGAACGGATGATTTGTGATAAGTAACGACGAAATTAGGAGATACGAACAAGTTCACTTCTTCCGCTTCAAAAGTTACCTCATTGATCTTATGTGCAACAAGGAAATGATAATCATCATAATAGTCTAATTTTGGACGCTGTAATCGCATTAAGCAATCCTCTATTGCAAGTGGGTGAAAATGAAAGAATTGATCTAATAGAACATCTTCTGTTGCGCTAGGCTTTTCAAAATCTACCCAATACCAATCAAATTTCCCTTGTTTAATTTCTTCTAATGGAAAATCCATTTTAAGTTGTTGGTCAGTTGTCACTCCAAGTGTTCGAATCATAGCTACTCCTCACTTCAACTGTTGTTGTTCCTATCCTCTCACAAAAAGGTTAAGGTTGCCATGTATTTTATTCATTTACACTATTGTAATTGTTTTTTGCGACGAGTAACCGCAGGAGTAAATACACAAAATACAACCGTAAAGTCTAACAAAGCTCTAAATTAAAAAAAGCTACTCATAAGAGTAGCTTTTGTAAGAGTTTAATTAATGGTTGGCTAACCAATGTTCAAAAGATGTACTAGTTGAAACTTTTTCGAATATATGGGAATCTCGTGAATTAGAGCGGTCTGCAGTATTACGAGATAATTTATGTTGAATTGTTTTGGTACATGTAGTAGTTTGTTCATTGCAATCATGCATAAGCGAGCTTTTTATTAAGCAATATGGCATACCAATGAAAATAAGTAAGCTAAGCAGAATTGTTCCTACTAGCAAAAAAGCCTTCTTCATAGGAGAAAATCCCCCTTACTATGTGATATTAGAAAAGACGCAAAGTAACCTGAAATGTTCCAATAAGAAAATAGTGGGTATTAAAAATATTTTTCAAAGAATGAAACAATTCGAAATTTAGAACGTAAATTAGTTATAACGGTGAATTGAAAGTGAGTGATTGAAAGTGGAAGAAAAAGGACTGAAAGTAATATTACATGCAAGTGCATTTTTTGCGCCATGTTTAGTACCGATTCTCTTCTTTATTTTTATAAAAGACGAGGAAGTTAAACGTTTATCTGTTCAAGCGTTATTATTCCAATTTGTTATGTGGTTATTGGTGATTATTGGGGGGATTTTGTCAGTCACAATTATATTGGCTATTATTGGTATCCCAATGATGATCATATTTGGTCTTATGGTGGTTATTGTACCGATTATCGGTATTGTCAAAGCATTGCAAGGTGAGACATGGGAATATCCGATTGTTGGAAAATGGATTTAATACGTTAATTAATGAGCATACTGCATGTAGCGGTATGCTTTTTGTATATAGAGGATACAAAAAGCAACAGAAAGAATGCAGAATATTTGCGTCATTATTTATGACCTTATATAATATAGTCAAAGATAGTCAAAGTCAGTGATGCAAGTGAGGTGAAAGCTAAAATGCGAAATATCTCTGACATTATAGAAGGGTATTTGAAGGAAGTTATTGAATTAGGTGGTAAAGGACATATTGAAATAAAGCGAAGCGAAATTGCAGATAAATTTCAATGTGTACCATCGCAAATAAATTATGTTATTAATACAAGATTTACTGCTGAACGTGGGTATTTAGTTGAAAGCAAACGTGGTGGAGGCGGTTATATTCGAATATTACGCATAAAGGCTAATTCGGAAGCAGAATTGATTGACGAAATTTTGCATCAGGTTGGTGATTCTATTTCTCAAACTATGGCACAAGACTATATTTTCCGTTTGATTGATGAAGATGTAACTACTCGTAGAGAAGCGAAAATGATGATTGCGGCCCTTGATCGTTCAGTGCTGTGCATTAATTTGCCTGCGAGAGATGAGTTACGCGCAAGAATATTGCATGCAATGTTATTAGCGTTAAAGTATGATAAGCAAACGTAAAGAGGTGCACGAGATGATTTGTGAAAATTGTAAACAGCGACCCGCTACTATCACAGTTACACAGATGAAAAACGGCAAAAAAGTCACGAGACACTTTTGTGATGTATGCAACAAGCAATTAGATCACTTTCACTTGAACCTAGATCCAGATGAAAGTCCGAATGCAATGAAAAATTTATTTTCAAATTGGTTTGGAACACCGAGCTGGTCCGTGCAATCAGTGCCAATTAGCAATACACAGGCTAAAGTACAAAATGAAAGCTGCCCGCAGTGTGGAATGACATATAGAAAGTTTTTAGAAGAAGGCAAATTTAATTGTCCAACTTGCTACGATACATTTAAAGAACAGCTACCACAAGTGCTAAAACGTCTGCATAATGGCGCAACAGAACACATAGGAAAAGTTCCAGGCTCTATAAATGAAAGTTATCAAACGAAACGGCAGATTGAAGCTTTACGTCAAGATATGAAAGTGGCGGTTGAAGAAGAGCGTTTTGAAGATGCGGCAAACATTCGAGACCAAGTTCGAGCATTAGAGCAAAAGCTACAAGTAGGAGGTGAGGGAAGGGATGAACATTGACCACTTTCTTAAAAGTAAACCACCTATTTGGATGCGCGGCGATATTGATTATGGAGATATCATCATGAGTACGCGTATTCGATTAGCAAGAAATTTAACAGGTTTCCGTTTTCCAAGGGCTTTTTCAGATGAAGAAGCCTTACAAATCGATAAAATGGTATCGAATGCTCTTATTGATGGGGATAAAAAATTTAATATACCGTTCTCCTATTTCTCACTCTATGATATGCCGGCACTGCAACGACAAGTGTTAGTGGAGAAACATTTAATTAGTCCGCAACTAGCAAATAAAACAAAATCTGGCTCAATCTTAGTATCAGAAGACGAAACAATTAGTATTATGGTAAATGAAGAGGATCATATCCGAATTCAATGCTTACAACCAGGTTTGCAACTAGATAAAGCGTATCACTTGGCAGATGAAGTAGATCGCTTATTAGAAAGTAAATTACCTTATGCCTTTGATGATTCATTTGGTTACTTAACAAGTTGTCCAACCAATACTGGCACGGGTCTAAGAGCGTCTGTGATGATGCATTTACCAGCTTTAACAGTGACGAACCAAATGGGTTCACTTATTAATACAATGGCACGATTAGGTATGGTTGTGCGAGGTATTTATGGAGAAGGAACAGAGGCTGTCGGTAACTATTATCAAATTTCGAATCAAATTACACTTGGAAAACCTGAAGAGGATATCATTTTAGATTTACAAAGTGTAGCTGAACAAATTATCCAAAAGGAAATTGATGCAAGACGAGCGTTATTAGAGCATGCATCCGTCGCTGTGTCTGACCGTTTGAATCGTTCGTTAGGTGTTTTAAAATATGCCAGAATTTTATCAAGCGAAGAAGCAGCGAATTGTTTGTCAAATGTCCGATTAGGTATAGATTTAGGGCTTATCCCAACGATTCCAGATCGTATCTTAAATGAATGCATGTTAATAATGCAACCAGGCTTTTTACAACAAAATGCGGGTACAACACTCCAAGCAAATGAAAGAGATGTATACCGCGCATCTATAATTAGAGAACAATTGCAATTTAATAATACAGACTCTAAACAATAGTATAACGGTGAAGAAGGGGAGGATATTCATGATGTACAATCGTTTTACACAGCGTGCACAAAAAGTTTTACAACTTGCGCAAGAAGAGGCAATTCGTATGAAACACGAAGCAATTGGTACCGAGCATATACTGTTAGGATTAATTCGTGAAGGTGGCGGAATCGCTGCAAAAGCGCTAGAAGCTATAGATGTAAGTTCTGAAATGATTGAAGAAGGTATTGAAGAATTAGTTGGTGTGGGTACAAAAAATGTTGGTCCAATTGTACATTACACACCCCGTGCTAAAAAAGTAATCGAGTTATCAGTTGATGAATCTCGTAAGTTAGGTCATTCCTACATTGGCACAGAACATTTACTGTTAGCGCTAATTCGAGAGGGTGAAGGTGTAGCAGCGCGAGTATTAAATAATGCAGGAGTAAGTCTAAATAAAGCGCGCCAACAAGTATTACAACTTTTAGGTAGCAGTGATCATCCGCAAGCAAGTAATAATACTGCTCCAGCAGCGAATACACCAACTTTAGATAGCTTAGCGCGTGACCTTACTCAAATTGCGAGAGAAGGAAGCTTAGATCCTGTTATTGGTCGTAGCAAAGAAATAACACGTGTAATTGAAGTACTATCTAGACGTACAAAAAACAACCCAGTTTTAATTGGTGAACCTGGTGTCGGTAAAACGGCGATCGCTGAAGGCCTTGCTCAACAAATCGTTAACAATGAAGTACCAGAGACATTGCGCGATAAACGCGTCATGACTTTAGATATGGGTACCGTTGTAGCGGGTACTAAATATCGTGGCGAATTTGAAGATCGCTTGAAAAAGGTAATGGATGAAATCCGCCAAGCAGGTAATGTTATCTTATTTATTGATGAATTACACACATTAATTGGTGCAGGTGGTGCAGAAGGTGCCATTGATGCATCCAATATTTTAAAACCGTCGCTTGCTCGTGGTGAATTACAATGTATCGGTGCTACAACACTTGATGAGTACCGTAAATACATCGAAAAAGATGCAGCACTTGAACGTCGTTTCCAACCAATTCAAGTGGATGAACCTTCTGTGGAAGAAGCAATCCAAATTATTAAAGGTTTACGTGATCGTTATGAAGCACATCACCGTGTGAAAATTACAGACGCAGCAATTGAAGCAGCTGCAAAAATGTCAGATCGTTATATTTCAGACCGCTTTTTACCGGATAAAGCAATTGACTTGATTGATGAAGCAGGTTCAAAAGTACGTTTACGTTCATTCACAACACCACCAGACTTGAAGGAATTAGAACAACAATTAGATTCCTTACATTCTGAGAAAATGGCTGCAGTGCAATCACAAGAATTTGAAAAAGCTGCATCATTGCGTGATACAGAACAAAAACTAAAAGACAAATTAAATACAACTAAAAAAGAATGGAAAGAAGCACAAGGTAAAGCAGAATCAAAAGTAACAGTAAATGATATTGCGGAAGTCGTATCAATGTGGACAGGAGTGCCTGTTGCAAAACTAGCACAAGCAGAATCTGAAAAATTACTACAACTTGAAGAAGAACTACACAAACGTGTCGTTGGCCAAGGAGAAGCAGTTGAAGCGATTTCTAGAGCTATTCGTCGAGCACGAGCTGGATTAAAAGATCCAAAACGTCCAATCGGTTCATTTATTTTCTTAGGTCCAACCGGTGTTGGTAAAACAGAGCTTGCTCGTGCATTAGCAGAAGTAATGTTTGGCGATGAGGATGCGATGATTCGGGTTGATATGTCTGAATACATGGAAAAACATTCGACTTCACGTCTTGTAGGTTCACCTCCAGGTTATGTAGGCTTTGATGAAGGTGGTCAACTAACAGAAAAAGTCCGCCGCAAACCGTATTCTGTTATCTTACTAGATGAAATTGAAAAAGCACATCCGGATGTTTTCAATATTCTATTACAAGTACTTGATGATGGGCGTTTAACAGATTCTAAAGGACGCGTTGTTGATTTCCGTAATACAGTAGTTATTATGACTTCTAATATTGGTGCAGAGGCATTAAAATACCGTAAATCTCTAGGTTTTGGTGCACAAAGCGCAACGCAAAGCCAAGAAAATGCTAAAAACGTTATGATGGAAGAATTGAAAAAGGCATTTCGACCTGAGTTTTTAAACCGTATCGACGAAATGATTGTTTTCCACTCTTTAGAAAAAGAAGAACTAAATCAAATTGTTGTTCTAATGGCGAAAACATTAACAAAACGTCTAGAAGAACAAAATATAACACTTGATTTAACACCAGCTGCAATCGAAAAAATTGCGAAGGAAGGATATGATCCTCAATACGGTGCTCGTCCATTGCGTCGTGCTATCCAAAAACATGTGGAAGATCGCCTTTCTGAGGAAATTTTAAAAGGAACTGTATTAACAGGACAACGCGTTGTTTTTGATGTTAAGGATGATCAATTCGTTGTAGATGTAAAAGAATTAGTAACAAAATAATGTATGCGTTATGGCGATTTTGTTAATTAACGCCATGCAAGGCATTCCAAATGCGAAATTTGGAATGCCTTGTTTTATAATATAAGAAAAAGAGAAATACTTTCTAATGGGAGGAAATATGGTTAAAAAGAAAACGAAATTCTTTTGTAATTCATGTGGTTATGAATCACCAAAATGGTTAGGTAGATGTCCTGGATGTGGTGAATGGAATACGATGGTTGAAGAAGTGGAAGTCGTTTCTAAAGGGCCGAGAGGAGCATTCCAACATTCTACAAACGTCTCACAAAAGGCAACACCTATTATTTCTGTAGAATCAGAAGAAGCTCCAAGAATAGAAACGGAACTTAAAGAATTAAATCGCGTCCTAGGAGGTGGGGTAGTACCAGGTTCACTTATCTTAATCGGTGGGGATCCGGGTATCGGTAAATCCACGTTATTACTACAGGTATCAGCATTACTATCCAATAAAGGTCACCGAGTTCTTTATATTTCAGGGGAAGAATCTGTTCGTCAAACAAAGTTACGAGCAGAACGACTTGGAGTCAAATCTCCGGAACTTTATATTTACTCTGAAACAAATTTAGAATTTTTAAATCAAACGATTGAAGAAGTTCAACCAAAGTTTGTTATTGTGGATTCAATTCAAACTGTATACCATCCAAATGTGACAAGTGCACCAGGAAGCGTATCTCAAGTTCGTGAATGTACAGCAGAATTTATGAGAATTGCAAAGACAAAGAATATTGCCATTTTCCTTGTTGGACATGTAACGAAGGAGGGGCAAATTGCTGGACCTCGTATTTTAGAGCATATGGTAGATACCGTGTTGTATTTTGAAGGTGAACGTCATCATACGTATCGAATTTTACGCAGTCAAAAGAATCGTTTTGGTTCTACGAATGAGATTGCCATTTTTGAAATGTTACAGAACGGTTTAAAAGAAGTGTTAAACCCATCAGAGTTGTTTCTGCAAGAACGATCGCAAGGCACACCTGGTTCAACCGTTGTTGCATCTATGGAAGGGACACGTCCGATCTTAGTAGAAATTCAAGCGCTTGTAACACCATCAAGCTTTAACTACCCAAAAAGAATGGCAACAGGTGTTGATCAGAACCGAATTTCCTTGTTAATGGCTGTATTAGAAAAAAGAATGGGTATGTTACTACAAGCTCAGGATGCTTATATTAAAGTGGCTGGTGGAGTAAAGTTAGACGAACCTGCAATTGATTTAGCTGTATTAGTAAGTATTGTTTCTAGTTTTAGAGATATTGCTGCAAAACCAATGGATTGTTATATTGGCGAGGTTGGTTTAACAGGTGAGGTACGTCGTGTTTCCCGTATTGAACAGCGTGTACAAGAAGCTGCTAAATTAGGTTTTAAACGTGCCATTGTACCAGCATCTAATTTAGGTGGTTGGGATTATCCAAGTGATATTGAAGTGCTTGGTGTAGATACAGTAAATCAAGCATTAAAGTTGAGCTTTAAGGAATTATAAGATAAGATATTGAACGGCTTTTCTGTCGTTTAATATCTATATAAATGCCTTTATGACATAGATTGTATTAAAGGGGTTTTCAAAGCATTTTTAAGGAAATCTATGTATAATTAATTATTAAAGGGAGGTGCGTTAAATGCTAAAAAGAATTATCCAAATTGCGTTTCTTTTTATCGGGGGAACGATGGGTTTATTTATTTTACCGCCATTATACGAATTGATTCATTTATCCTCAAACCCATGGTTAAATAATCCGTATACTTCTGTAGCAATTGGCGCTTTAATATTATTTGGTTTTTCATTTATGTTCTCGGATTATTTTGTGAAATTTATCCGATGGATGGAAGAAAAATTATTAAAGGCACCTGTAGGAGATTTATTGTTTGGTACGTTAGGATTGATTATTGGATTAATTGTTGCATATTTAGTAGGATTTGCAATCGAAAGTATTAGAATTCCTTTTATCACACCAATATTACCGATTTTATTTTCTATTGTATTGGGGTATCTTGGGTTCCAAGTAGGTTTCAAAAAACGTGATGAATTAATAAATGTCTTCACATCTGGTAAGTCCTCACAAAGTGGACTAAAGAAAAAGTCAGCAGAGGAATCGGAATTTCTAGGTTCGATGTATAAGCTTTTAGACACAAGTGTGATCATAGATGGGCGTATCGCCGATATTTCTGAAACAGGTTTTGTTGAAGGGGTTTTGGTTGTTCCTCAATTCGTATTAACAGAGTTACAACATATCGCTGACTCTTCCGATACATTAAAACGTACAAGAGGTCGACGTGGTTTAGATATTTTAAGAAAGCTTCAAGACGAAAGAGCTTCACAAGTTTTAATTACAGAAGTTGATTTTGAAGATGTACAAGAAGTAGATTTGAAATTAGTACGCCTAGCAAAGAAAATGGGTGGACAAATTTTAACAAATGACTTTAATTTAAATAAAGTATGTGATTTGCACAATGTAAAGGTGCTAAATATCAATGATTTAGCAAATGCTGTGAAACCGGTTGTTATTCCAGGTGAAGAAATGAATGTTGTTGTCATTAAAGATGGTAAGGAGCACAACCAAGGTGTAGCATATTTAGACGATGGTACAATGATTGTTGTAGAAGAGGGAAGATCTTTTATTGGTCAAGCAATTGTTGTAACAGTAACGAGTGTGTTACAAACATCTGCAGGTAGAATGATTTTCGCAAAACCAAAACAAAATGGAAGAACAGCATAGCATAAAATATGAAAGAGACAGGGCGAACTTATGCCTTGTCCTTTTCATTGATGAGGAAGTGAAAATTGTACAATGCAATACGATGTAATATTACCAGCTGCTGGTAGTGGGAAACGGATGGCTGCAGGAAAAAACAAATTATTTTTGGAGTTGCGTCAAAAGCCCATTTTGATACATACATTAGAGGTTTTTCAACAAGATGAAGCATGTAAGGGCATTTGGTTGGCTGTAAAGCCCGAAGAGCGTTCATATATAGAATCACTTTTAGCGAAATTTCATATTACAAAAGTAAAAGGACTACCTGATGGTGGCTCAGAACGCCAATATAGTGTTAATGCCTGTGTGAAAAAAGTGGAAGATGGTAACATTGTTTTAGTGCATGATGCAGCACGCCCTTTTATTACAATACCGATTATTCATAAATTGGTAGAAGCTGCTCATGCCAAGGGTGCGGCAATTGCAGGCGTACGGGCTAAGGATACGATGAAAAGAGTAATGGATGGTGTTATTGAAGAAACAGTAGACCGTTCAAGTCTTTGGATGATTCAAACACCTCAAGCATTTGATTTTCAAGTGTTAAAACGTGCAGAACAGCAAGCAGAAGAAGATCATTTCTTAGGCACTGATGAAGCAATGCTCGTTGAACGTTTAGGACAATCTGTATATATTGTTGAAAGTAGTTACGAAAACGTTAAAATAACTACTAAAGAGGACTTAGTTTTTGGTGAAGCCATTCTAAGTCAACGTATAGGAGGATAACTATGTTTCGAGTAGGACAAGGTTTTGATGTACATGCGTTTGCTGAAGGACGTCCATTAATAATTGGAGGGATTACGATTCCTCATGATAAAGGATTACTAGGTCATTCAGATGCCGATGTTTTGTTACATACAGTAACAGATGCAGCACTTGGTGCGATTGGAGAAGGAGATATTGGTCATCATTTTCCCGATACTGATCCAGCTTTTAAGGATGCAGATTCTTCAAAATTACTAGCGTATATTTGGAAAATCGTAGAAGAGAAAGGCTATTCTTTAGGGAATGTGGATTGTACAATTATGGCACAACGTCCAAAAATGGCACCGTATATTGAACAAATGCGTAATCACATTGCAGAACTTTTGCATGCGGATTCATCTCAAGTTAATGTTAAAGCAACAACTACTGAAAAGCTTGGTTTTACTGGACGTGAAGAAGGAATTGCTGCAATGGCAACAATTTTACTTATAAAAAATTGACTTCCTTTAATTTTTATACTTGCAGTGGTAAAATGAACAAAGTTGAATTTTTGAACGACAAATAGGAGGATATTAATCATGACTAACAAAGTTCGTGTTCGTTATGCACCAAGCCCAACTGGACATTTACACATTGGTGGCGCACGTACAGCACTATTCAATTATTTATATGCAAAGCATTATGACGGAGATTTCATTATTCGTATTGAAGATACAGACGTAGCTCGTAATATTGAGGGTGGCGAAGCGTCACAAATCGAGAACCTAGCTTGGTTAGGTATCCATCCAGTAGAATCACCAGTAATCGGCGGTCCTTACGCTCCTTATCGTCAAATGGAACGCTTAGATATCTATAAAGAATATGCTCAAAAATTAATCGATATGGGCATGGCATACAAATGCTTCTGTACTTCAGAAGAATTAGAAGCTGAACGTGAGGCTCAACGTGCAAATGGTGTTGCAGCACCAATGTACAACGGTGCTTGTCGTCATTTATCTGCTGAACAAGTAGCAGAAAAAGAAGTAGCTGGCATGCCTTACACAATCCGCTTCAAAGTACCAGAAAACGAAACGTACAAGTTCGCTGACTTAATTCGTGGTGAAGTATCATTTGAATCAAAAGACGTTGGTGACTGGGTTATCATGAAAGCAAACGGTATCCCAACTTATAACTATGCCGTAGTATTAGATGACCACATGATGGAAATGACACATGTATTCCGTGGTGAAGAACACTTATCTAACACACCAAAACAATTAATGGTTTACCGCGCATTTGGCTGGGAAGCACCACGCTTTGGTCACATGACATTAATCGTTAATGAAAATCACAAAAAGCTTTCAAAACGCGATGAATCTATTATCCAATTCATTTCTCAATACAAAGACCTTGGTTATCTACCTGAAGCGATGTTAAACTTCTTAGCATTACTTGGCTGGTCTCCAGAAGGTGAAGAAGAAATCTTTACGGAAGAACAATTAATCAAGCAATTTGATGAAAAACGTCTTTCTAAATCACCATCTATGTATGATACACATAAATTAAAATGGATGAACAACCAATACATGAAAAAATTATCTCCTGAACAAGTGGTTGAACTATGCTTGCCATTCTTACAAAAAGCAGGTTTAGTAGCAGAAAATCCAACAACTGAAGAAGCTGAATGGGCTGGTAAATTAATCGGTCTTTATCACGAACAAATGAGCTTCGGTGCTGAAATCGTAGAATTATCTCAAATGTTCTTTACAGAAGAACTTGAATATAATGATGAAGAAAAAGAAGTTTTAGCTGGGGAACAAGTTCCAGAAGTAATGGCTGCATTTAAATCACAACTTGAAGCTTTAGAAGAATTTGAACCTGCAGAAATCAAAAAAGCAATCAAAGCTGTTCAAAAAGAAACTGGTCACAAAGGTAAAAACCTTTTCATGCCAATCCGTGTTGCTACAACAGGTGAAATGCATGGTCCAGAACTAAATGATGCACTTGTATTACTTGGTAAAGAAACAGTTCTCAACCGCATTGAAAAATATGTAAAATAATTTTGTTTGCTTTTTTTCTACTTCATTGTACAATAAAGCTTACAAATGAGAAAAAAACGTTGAAGAGGAGAAGTATGCGGCACATGCTCTCAAAGAGAGGACCATCAGCGGCTGAAAGTGGTCTGGGCCAATGTAAAGCAGAAATGCACCTCTGAGTGCTAAGTTGAAATTTTTTTAGTAGGCTTAGTCGGTTCGTCACCGTTAAAAACGTTCAAGCGGGAAGTATTTTGTAATGCTTCCAACCAGAGTGGAACCGCGCACACACGGCGTCTCTGTCTTTTAAATAAGACAGGGACGTCTTTTTTATTTAACAGCTAGCGTCTGCAGCTAGATAGATTTTATAAAATGGGAGGGGCATTAAAATGTTTAAGAGAATTAGAGAAGATATTGCAACAATCTTTGAAAATGATCCAGCAGCTCGTAGTACACTAGAAGTTGTATTAACTTATTCAGGGTTACATGCTATATGGTCACACAGAATTGCACATGCTTTGTATAAACGTAAATTTTATTTTATAGCGAGATCTGTTTCACAAATCAGTCGATTCTTTACAGGTATTGAAATTCACCCTGGGGCTAAAATTGGTCGCCGCTTTTTTATTGACCATGGTATGGGTGTCGTTATTGGAGAAACATGTGAAATCGGAAATGATGTTACCCTGTATCAAGGTGTGACATTGGGTGGAACAGGGAAAGAAAAAGGCAAACGCCATCCGACATTAGAAGATAATGTTTTAGTTGCTACTGGTGCAAAAGTACTTGGTTCTATTACAATTGGAGAGAATAGCAAGATTGGTGCTGGGTCAGTTGTTTTGAAACCTGTACCGCCAAATGCAACGGTTGTTGGTATTCCGGGTAAAGTCGTAATTCAAGATGGTGTACGTGTAAATCATGAACAAAAATTAGACCATCAAAATATTCCTGACCCAGTAGAAGACCGTTGTCAACAAATGGAACAAAAAATAAATGGTTTATATAAAGAACTTGTGAATAGCAAAAAGGAGAGATAAATCCCCCATGGGTATTCAAATTTTTAACTCATTAACACGTGAAAAGGAAGCGTTTGTACCTCTTGAAGAAGGTAAGGTCAAAATGTATGTATGTGGCCCGACTGTCTATAACTACATTCATATTGGTAATTCACGTCCTGTCATCGTTTATGATACAGTGCGTCGTTATTTAACATACCGTGGCTATGAAGTTACTTATGTTTCCAACTTTACAGACGTGGATGATAAAATTATTAAAGCGGCAAATGAGTTAGGAGAAGAAGTTTCAGAACTAACAGAACGCTTTATTAATGCGTATTTTGAAGATATTACTGCACTTGGATGCCAAAAAGCTGATGCACATCCTCGTGTAACCAATCATATGAATGAAATTATTGAATTTATCGGTGTTTTAATCGAAAAAGGCTATGCTTATGAATCTCAAGGGGATGTTTACTACCGTACACGCAAATTTGAAAATTACGGTAAATTGTCACATCAATCTGTAGATGATTTGAAAATCGGTGCTCGTATTGAAGCTGGGGAAAAGAAAGAAGATGCTTTAGATTTTGCACTTTGGAAAGCTGCAAAACCAGGGGAAATCTTCTGGCATAGTCCATGGGGAGATGGTCGCCCAGGTTGGCATATTGAATGTTCTGTAATGGTGCACAATCATTTTGGTGATACTATTGATATTCATGCAGGTGGCCAAGATTTGACATTCCCTCACCATGAAAATGAAATCGCTCAATCAGAAGCATATACAGGTAAAACTTTTGCACGCTATTGGATGCATAATGGTTATATTAATATTGACAATGAAAAAATGTCTAAATCATTAGGGAATTTCATTTTGGTACATGATATTATTCAGCAAATTGATCCGCAAGTATTACGTTTCTTCATGCTGTCAGTTCATTATCGTCATCCAATTAATTTTGCACAAGATTTAGTTGAATCAGCAGCTGCTGGTTTAGAACGTATTCGTACTTCTTACAACAACTTACAACACCGCCTAAATGCTACTGCTAATCTAGGAGAAAAAGAACAATCTTGGTTAGATGCAATCCAACAAGAGCGTCAAAACTTTGTAATTGCGATGGATGATGATTTTAATACAGCAAATGCGATTGCTACACTGTTTAGCTTATCTACAGAGGCCAATAAATATTTGAATGAAACAAACACAAATGGAGAAATTCTAAAAGTATTTATCGATACACTAAACGAACTTTCAATGGTCCTTGGTATCGAACTTGAAGTAAAAGAAGAACTATTAGACGAAGAAATCGATGCATTAATCGAAGAACGTCAACAAGCAAGAAAAAATCGTGATTTTAAACGCGCTGATGAAATTCGTGATCAACTAAAAGACATGAACATTATTTTAGAAGATACACGTCAAGGCGTTCGATGGAAACGAGGTTAGTGAAGTGGGAGAACTTCGTAATGCAGATGTAAAACAATTAAATGCACTCGCTTTAGCTTATATGGGAGATGCTGTATTAGAAATCGCAATTCGTGAGCATTTACTAAGAGCAGGACGTGTGAAACCAAATATTCTTCACCGTGAGGCGACGCATTACGTTTCTGCAAAAGCACAATCAATGGTTATTCACCAAATGATTGATGAAGATTACTTTACTGAAGAAGAAATGGCCGTATTGAAGCGTGGTCGTAACGCAAAGTCAGGATCTGTACCAAAAAATACCGATGTCCAAACATATAATTACAGTTCAGCATTTGAAGCAGTTCTTGGCTTTTTATATTTAACTGGGCAAGCAGAACGCGTTGATGCGATTATCCAATATGCAATTAATTTGATTGAAAATAAGAAAGTGGTGTCAAAATAATAATGACAGAACAAACAAAAGAAATAATCGCTGGAAAAAACCCAGTTTTAGAGGCACTTCGATCTACAAGAGATATCAACAAAATTTGGATAGCTGAAGGCGTTAAAAAAAGTGGAGTCAACGAGTTGCTTGACTTAGCAAAAGAACGTGGCGTAATCGTGCAATTTGTACCTAAGAAAAAAGTAGATCAGTTATCTTCAGAGAATCATCAAGGCATTGTCGCTTCAGTTGCTGCTTACAACTATGCAGAACTAGAAGACCTTTTTAAAGTAGCTGAGGAACGTGGTGAAGATCCATTCTTTCTCATCTTAGATGAATTAGAGGATCCACACAATTTGGGTTCTATTATGCGAACTGCAGATGCAGTTGGTGCACATGGTATTATCATTCCAAAGAGACGTTCTGTTAGTTTGACGGCTGTTGTCGCAAAAGCTTCTACAGGTGCCATTGAATACATTCCAACAGTTCGAGTAAACAACTTATCCCAAACTGTTGAAGAGTTAAAGCAACGTGGTGTTTGGATAGCAGGAACAGATGCTAAAGGTTCGGTCGACTATCGTAAAATGGATGCAACTTTACCATTAGCTGTTATTATAGGTAGTGAAGGTCGAGGAATGAGTCGCATCTTAAAAGAAAAATGTGATTTCCTTTATAATTTGCCTATGGTTGGCCATGTAACATCATTAAATGCATCAGTAGCAGCATCATTATTGATGTACGAAGTGCTCCGAAAACGCCAAGAAGTTTAAGGTGACTGCTGATGAACATACTCTTAGTTGATGGTTATAACATTATTGGTGCATGGAAGGAATTACAAGCTTTAAAAGAACATAAGCTAATAGATGCGAGAGATCGACTGATAGAGTTAATGGCAGACTATCAAGCCTATTCGGGAATGCGCGTCATCGTTGTCTTTGATGCGTATCTCGTTCCAGGCGTTGCAACAAAGGTGAAGCAACATAATGTTGAAATCATCTACACTAGGGCAAAAGAAACTGCAGATGATCGTATTGAAAAGCTAACAGCAGAATTGACAACTAAACGCAATAAAATCTATGTAGCCACTTCAGATATGGCTGAGCAAAGTGTCATATTTGGAAACGGCGCATTGCGAAAATCAGCACGTGAATTTGAAATTGAAATGCAAAATGTACGTACTCAGATTTCGCAAAAAGTGAAAAGTATACAGTTTGAAAAGCCAAGTTCTAAAATTCAATTATCGTCTGAAGTTATGGAAAAATTTGAACAAATGCGAAGAGGAAATAAATTGAGTGATTGACTGATATTTTCCAATTCCGTTATACTGTTCTAAATAGGCTAGCGCAATCGGGGTGATACTTTGTTAACAAGTGATCATTTACACGTGAAGCATCAACAATTTGAAGATTTGACTGATGAGCAATTAGTAGAGCTGGCGCGTAATGGTGATACAGAAGCGTTGGATTTTCTGATCAACAAATATAAACCATTTGTACGTTTAAAAGTGAAGTCCTATTTTTTAATTGGTGCTGATAAAGAAGATATTGTGCAAGAGGGTATGATCGGGTTGTATAAAGCAATCCGTGATTTTAAAGGTGATAAATTAGCTTCTTTCAAAGCTTTTGCAGAGCTTTGCATTAAACGCCAAATTATTACCGCTATAAAAACGGCTACAAGACAAAAGCATATTCCACTAAATTCATATGTTTCATTAGACAAGCCAGTGTTTGAAGAGGAATCAACAAAAACTTTGATGGATATGCTTACAGGAGCGACAATCGATGATCCGGAAAAACTGATGATTCATCGAGAAGAGTTTAACCACTTAGAAGAAAAAATCGGTGAGGTACTCAGTGATTTAGAACGTCAAGTATTGGCCCTCTATCTAGAAGGTTGCTCTTATCAAGAAATTTCTGCAAGATTAGATCGACATGTAAAATCAATTGACAATGCACTACAACGTATTAAACGAAAATTAGAAAGACATTTAGAAATAGAATAGTAGTTTGATAGCATTATGAGGTTAGTTGACAGCTTGTATAATAGGTGATAGGCTTTTAAAAGAACGAATGCCGAAAGGTGATATTATGGCACAAAAAGTCGCACTAAGCTGTGAAAAATGCGGGGCTAGAAATTATCATTTACCCGCAACTAAGGACAATTCAAAAAGAATAGAACTTAAGAAATATTGTTCTCATTGTAATGAGCATACATTACATAAACAAACTAAATAATACAATTCGTTATGTATATATGATTATATTCGGAGGTTTGGTTGGATGGGTAAGATAGGTGAATTTTTCCGCGGCGTTCTATCAGAAATGAGAAAAACAAGTTGGCCGAAACGTAAAGAATTGACGAAATATACAATGATTGTTGTTTCAACATTATTGATAATGGCAGCGTTTTTCATGGTAATCGATTTAGGTATTTCGAAATTATTGCGCTGGTACTTAGAGTTATGATTTAATAAAGTTAATATGTTTGAAATGGCCCGTGTGTTGTAACGGGTTTTTTCATTTGGCCTTTTAGAAAAGGAGGGAAGGACGAATAGTCCTATCTATTATGGAGAAAAATTGGTATGTTGTTCATACTTATTCAGGTTATGAAAACAAAGTAAAAGCAAACCTTGAAAAACGTGTTGAAACAATGGGTATGCAAGATAAAATCTTCCGTGTGATTATTCCAGAAGAACAAGAAACTGAAGTAAAAGACGGTCGTAAAAAAACATATATGCGTAAGACTTTCCCGGGTTATGTTCTAGTTGAACTAGTTATGACAGATGATGCTTGGTATGTTGTTCGTAATACACCAGGTGTTACTGGATTCATCGGTTCTTCAGGCGGTGGAGTAAAACCAACACCATTACTACCTGAAGAAGTAGAAGTGATTCTACAACAAATGGGTGCAAATGAAGCTAGTGTTGAACTAGACTTTAGCGTAGGTGACTTAGTTGAAGTTCTAGAAGGACCTTTTGCTCATTTCCAAGGGATTGTCAACGAAATCATAGCTGATAAAGGCAAAATCAGTGTAACAGTTGATATGTTCGGTCGCCAAACAAAAATGGAACTAGATTTTGATCAAGTTCTAAAAGTTTAAATGTAAGGTACTTGCCTTGTATTTTAAAAAGTGTTATCATTTCAGAAGTCATACTGTGGAAATATATCATATGTTATGACATAGTAATTTTTAATGTTATCGGATTAAGCCGACAGACAGATATTGAGTGGGAGGGGAAACCCAATTACCACATCACGGACTTAAGGAGGTGTGTCTCGTGGCTAAAAAAGTTGTTAAAGTTGTAAAACTTCAAATCCCAGCTGGTAAAGCAAATCCAGCGCCACCAGTAGGTCCTGCATTGGGTCAAGCAGGTGTTAACATCATGGGATTCTGTAAAGAATTCAACGCTCGTACTGCGGACCAAGCAGGGTTGATTATTCCAGTTGAGATTTCTGTATTTGAAGATCGTTCATTCACTTTCATTACAAAAACTCCACCGGCAGCAGTGTTACTTAAAGTAGCAGCTGGTATTAAATCAGGTTCAGGTGAACCGAACCGTAAAAAAGTAGCTACAGTGAAACGTGATAAAGTACGCGAAATCGCTGAAACTAAAATGCCAGACTTAAACGCAGCATCAGTAGAAGCTGCTATGTCAATGGTAGAAGGTACTGCACGTAGCATGGGTATTGTGATCGAAGACTAATCCCATTACTTGATAAAGTATTGTTTTTTGGAGGTTGCGAATGTTTCTAATAGTGATATTTGAAACTCGCAGCCTTTATTCGTGGGAGGTTTAATCCGTTACAACCACAATCAAGGAGGAAATATATAATGGCTAAAAAAGGTAAAAAAATGCAAGATGCAGCTAAATTAGTTGATCGTAACCAACAATACACAGTAGCTGAAGCAGCTGAACTTGCTAAAAAAACAAGCTCTGTTAACTTTGACGCAACAGTTGAAGTAGCATTTAACTTAAATATCGACACTCGTAAAAATGACCAACAAATCCGTGGAGCAGTTGTGCTTCCAAACGGTACTGGTAAAACTCAACGCGTTTTAGTTTTCGCTAAAGGCGATAAAATTAAAGAAGCTGAAGCAGCTGGCGCTGATTACGTAGGCGATGCAGAATATATCCAAAAAATCCAACAAGGCTGGTTTGACTTCGATGTAATCGTAGCTACTCCAGACATGATGGGTGAAGTTGGTAAACTAGGTCGTGTATTAGGACCTAAAGGCTTAATGCCAAACCCTAAAACTGGCACAGTTACTTTCGATGTAACTAAAGCAGTTAACGAAATCAAAGCTGGTAAAGTTGAATACCGTGCTGACAAAGCTGGTATTGTTCATGCTCCAATTGGTAAAGTTTCATTCGAAGCTGACAAATTAGCTGAAAACTTATCAACTCTTGTTGACGTAATCCTTAAAGCAAAACCTGCTGCTGCAAAAGGTACTTACATCAAATCTTTACATGTAACTACTACAATGGGACCATCTATCAAAGTTGATCCACTTTCTGCTACAGCAGCAAAATAATTTTTGATTGACAACACAATTATCATTTGTTATGATTTATAGCGTTGTGAATCATCCATTTGTACCGTAGACCGTAGGGGCGAGTCATCGCTTAATTATCCTACCGAGGACAAAGGAACTCAGACTCTTACTAAAGATGATGAAATTCCGCCTCTTGTCTACTAATGGCAAGAGGCTTTTCTTTTGTTGGTATAAATGACCCATTCTTAAAGGAGGTGTCAAGATGAACAAAGCAGTTGAAGCTAAACAAACTGTTGTTCAAGAAATCGCTGACAAGTTTAAAAGTGCAGCATCAGTAGTAGTAGTTGACTACCGTGGTCTTTCAGTAGCTCAAGTTACTGAATTACGTAAACAATTACGTGAAGCTGGTGTAGAATTCAAAGTATACAAAAATACTTTAGTTCGCCGCGCTACTGCAGAAGTTGGCCACGAAGAACTTAACGAAGTTCTTACAGGTCCAAACGCAATCGCATTCTCAAATGAAGATGTAGTTGCTCCTGCACGTATCATCAATGACTTTGCGAAAGCTAACGAACAACTAGAAATTAAAGCTGGTCTTATTGAAGGCACATATGCTAGCGTTGAAGAAGTTAAAGCATTGGCAGAACTTCCATCACGCGAAGGTTTACTATCTATGCTATTATCAGTACTTCAAGCTCCAATGCGCAACTTAGCTCTTGTAACAAAAGCTGTTGCAGAACAAAAAGAAGAACAAGGCGCTTAATTT
>DATMJF010000354.1:0-6265 GCA_035554455.1 Rummeliibacillus sp. | reverse complement strand
ATAATATAATTACAAATTTGAAAAAAAGATGTACCGCAGAGGAAATAGAACAATTTGAAAAAATGTTAAAAATACTAACAAAAGAAGCTATGGAATAATTACAAATGGAATTAAAATTTGCAAAATTGAATGAGCAATATTTAAACAGTGATGCAGTTCTACATGGCAAGAAGATGGTTTGCAAAAGATTAATTTGGAACCCAATCTATGTAAAAAATTAGAAGCCTCTTAGACAGAATTTTGGAGAGGTATTTCACTTCAAAGATTCTTATAGAAAGAGATGTTGATATATGAAGAAAACAATAAAAGAACAAAAGTCGATATTAATTATTCTTCTAAGCAATATATTCATTGCATTTCTCGGAGTTGGTCTCATCATTCCAGTTATGCCATCATTTATGAATATCATGCATTTATCAGGAAAAACGATGGGTTATCTTGTCGCCGTATTTGCGGTGGCACAACTACTTATGTCACCACTCGCAGGTCGTTGGGTTGACCGTTATGGCAGAAAGAACATCATCATAATCGGTTTATTCCTTTTTGGTATTTCAGAACTTATCTTTGGTTTAGGCACGCATGTATCGGTGCTTTATCTATCAAGAATGTTAGGGGGAATTAGTGCCGCCTTTATTATGCCAGGTGTTACTGCATATGTTGCAGATATTACATCAGTTCAGGAACGACCAAAAGCGATGGGCTATATTTCTGCCGCCATTAGTACTGGCTTTATTATAGGACCTGGCTTTGGCGGCTTTATTGCAGAATACGGTATACGCATACCCTTCTTCTTTGCTGCAGCCATTGCCTTTTTAGCATGCATTTCATCAATTTTTATTTTAAAAGAGCCGCTAACAAAGGAACAGCTTGCAGAAATTTCTGCTAAAACAAAGCAGACAAGCTTTATAAACGATTTAAAAAAATCACTTAATCCACTTTATTTCATTCCATTTATCATTGTATTTGTACTCGCTTTCGGCTTATCTGCATATGAAACTGTTTTTAGCCTATTTTCTGATCATAAATTCGGCTTCACGCCGAAGGACATTGCAGCCATTATTACAATAAGCTCAATCTTCGGTGTTATTGTGCAAATATTTATGTTTGGAAAAATGGTAGATAAACTCGGTGAAAAGAAATTGATCCAATTATGTTTAATTGCAGGTGCAATATTAGCGGTTACGTCCACCGTAATCTCTGGCTTTTGGGCAGTGTTGGTGGTAACTTGCTTCATCTTCCTCGCATTTGACTTGCTTCGTCCAGCATTGACGACATTTTTATCAAAAACTGCCGGTAACGAACAAGGATTTATTGCTGGAATGAACTCAACCTATACGAGCCTAGGTAATATCATCGGGCCAATGTTAGGCGGAATACTATTTGACGTAAACATCCACTATCCTTACCTTTTCGCAGCTGTTATTATGGTCATTGGCCTCGGTATTACATTTGTGTGGAAAGAAAAACATTTGACAGAAAACTTAGTGGATAATTAAAAAAGTGGGGGAAGACTTCGGAACAATCAAAACTCAAATTGTTCCTGCGGTTATTCAAAGTAGCTCTCCTTGTGGACCTAGGCAATTCTCTAACTCGAAAAGTTTTACCTAGTATTATCGGTTACTTAAATACCATTCTCAAGATAATTAGCAGTTTGTTGAAAGTCGAGAAATTAATTTCGCATTGGCGTAATTGTTGTTGTCGCTTCGCTTTCGCTTGTAACCTTGGAATAAAGTTTGATTAAAAATACCTCACATGCCCATATTTCACGATAAATTTGAAAAATCCCTTTTGAAAAAAGATTCATCAAAAGGGATTCTTATTCAGCAGATTTAAGTTTGATTTTTATAAAAAAGTTTGATCATTTTCTATCTTAAGGAAATATTTATAAATTGATTGTGAAATAGGATCACTGATTAGGACAACCGAATTGTATCCAATCACTTTTGGTTAAAACGGCCTGGTTCCGGGTCCCCGGACTATTCAACATATGCCAAGATGTATACTGTTCGGCATAAGGGTTAAATGCTGAAATTCCGTCAACAGGAACAATGACATGATATCCCCGAAAAGCAGCGCTTGTCGCTGTATGAAGGACTGCACCATTAGCGGCATACCCGGTAACGATTACGTTTTTTATGCCGTGCTCTTTTAGGATTTTATCGAGATCGGTTTCATAAAATTTATCAACGTTTGATTTCACAACGGGTTCATTGTGAAAGGGAGAAAGCTGAGGAACAATATCTGAGGCATTTCCATTATGTGTAAGACTATAGACAACTAACATGCCCCGTTCACGGCTTTTCGTCAGTAACGGTTTGATATTTGAAATGGATGCAATACAGCGAGGATTATTACATATCGTCACTTCCATATCTAAAACGAGCAGTGCGCTTGTTTTCGGGTCAACAGTGACAAATTGCAGCTTAGGCGGAGGTGGAGCAAGAACGTAATTCCATTCATCAATGATCGTCGTGTTATTTCTTGTTGCATAGTCGATCAAATGATTACAGTAAGGACAATAATAAATCATCTTCATCAACCCCTAGGCATCTTATATGTTACCTAATTTATTCAGTCAAATTGAAAAGGTGAGGATAGGTAATTGGTAAAAGTTAATAGAATTCTCTAAATTATACACTGAAAATAAAAAATGATTTAAACCTTTTAAAGACACTATGCCACCTCAAATTTGAACCTTTTAATCAAACTCTATTATAATCTCGAGTATCAAGATCTAGATATTATTTAAAAATCTACCACATCATGCTTATGCTTTAGCTCAAATATTACTTGCGATTTTATTTTATTTGTATTTTTTAAGTAGACGTTCTCCATTTCTAAACGTTTTATTTTTGCTTGCAATGTTTCAAGTGAGCCTTCTGCTTCTTCTACATCTTTTGATTGCTCCATAATGGTTTCTTTTTTCATGGGAGGACGTCCCTTTTTCTTTGGTTCTAGAGCTTTCAGTCCTTGTGTTTTCAACAACTTTTCCCATTTGTAAACGGTACTCGGAGAAGATATATTAAAATTACTGGCTGTTTCTCGAAGTGAAGCGCCGGTTTTGTTCATAAAATTAAGAACGTCTAGTTTAAACTCAACGGAATAAGTTGTATAGTTTTTTTCAAAACCTTTAATTCCTTGAGCCTCATATAATTTTACCCAGTTCATAACTAGAGATTTGTTTGAACCAATACTTTCTGCAATCACTTCATAATTTTCTAATCCACTTAAATAACGTTTCACTGCGTTTAATTTTACTTCAGCTGAAAATTTAGACATAATAACACCTCATTCATATTAGTTGGAGCCGAATATTTATGTGTCATATCAAAATAAGGAGTTTTCTTAGTTTTATAGTAAGTATAAAAATTAATTAAAAAGTTATCGGTAACACTTAGATCATATTTGTTTTATTTACTAATTTCATTTTCTTATTATTTCTCTTCATTTCCCATTTTTTAATTACCAACACGGAACCAAAGAAAAATACCGTTGCAACTAATGTACCTATCGGAAGCATTACTACTACCTCTGCAGGCAAAACCAATGTAAGAAGCGGGAAAGCGTACACAGCTGGCAAACGCATACCAAAAATTCGCAGCAAAACTAGCATCAATAACATAGCGATGATCGTAATGAGTATCCAAGAATCAATAGTTACGTACAAAAGCGTCCCCACGGCTGCTGATATGTTCAATAACAATCCTAGCTTAAACGCCATTTTACCGCTGAACATTGGTTTTTGAAGCACTTCATACACGACAACGAGAATAGGAGGAATGACAGCTAGCTGCGTGTAGCCAATACTCCAGACCAAACCAATCCAAATGATATTGAGGAAGAGAAATACCAGCATATACTTATACTCAATTGGAACTTTCTTCTCCAATCCCTTATTTAATCTAAAGACCTGAACTCCGAGCATTAATATGAAAGTTAAAATGAAAACCATGATAATAAATCTCCATTCAGTTGCATTTATCACTAGAGGAAGTAATCCTGTTGCAATTGAGGGGGCCAAGTTTGATTGGATGATACGTAATAAAAGCATTATGATAGCTAAAGTAATCATGACTTTTCCCGCATATGAAATGGGAAATTGATTAACTACATAACCAATAGTTGCTGTTATAGACGGGGCAATGAAAATCTTCAAGGGTTGTCTAATCCATCCAGCATCCCGGTATACCCACATTGCAATTGCCATTGCCGCTACTTCAGGTAATATTACTTCTCGATCATCAAGTATAACTGCCGTCATAACCATTGCTAAAATAAACACAATAGCAATGACATATGAGATAATCGTTTCTTTCCTTGAAATTCCTGTATTCATTGATAATTTTCCTTTCTTACTATATGTTTTTGGGGAAGAAACATATAAACATACTATAAAAATCCCCTATTATACTTCTTGTGTATGCCTTCTATGTGACTGATTATTTTATTCAAAAATATCCCAAGCTCTAAATTGAAACGATTGTTATCCGAATACTTAATAGTATTCGTATACAATAATATGTTATTTAAAAATTAATTGACCCTCCAATTCAATGCTTTTTTCCCCATCCATTTGAAATATGTCTAATTAATCATGAGCAACTTTATTTCCTAAAAGTGACCCTTTGATTTCTGCTGTTTTTCACAAAAATAAAATCTAAAAAAGAGTTAACGAAAAAACTTATCTTTTCGTTAACTCTTTTATTCATTAAAACTTATAACAATAAAAATTCTAATAATCCCTATTGCATTGCAAAAAATCTTTGAAAATCTTCAGAATGTCGTTGTTCAAGCCCATAATTCTCCATAGCTTAAATGAAAAAATATTCATTCTCCACATTCTTTATCCTTAACTGAAGACTATCACTAACTATAATTCAAATATTTTCATAGCAGAACTAGTACCTATTCTCGATGCACCTGCTTCAACCATTAATTTTATATCATCTATGTTACTTACACCGCCTGATGCTTTTACCCCAATATTTGGTCCAACTGCTTTTCTCATAATCGCAACATCTTTAACAGTTGCTCCATATAGAGAATAGCCTGTTGAAGTTTTGAGATAGTCTGCACCGGCTTTTACAGCTAATTCACATGCACGTACTTTTTCTTCATCCGTTAATAAACAAGCCTCTATAATAACTTTCACAAGAGCTTTTCCTTTTGCAACGTTTACGACTGAACGAATTTCTTTTTCAACTAGCGCATCGTTTTTATCTTTTAGTGCACCGATATTAATCACTACATCTATTTCCGTAGCCCCGTTACCAATTGCCATTAGCGCCTCAAATACTTTCGTGTCAATCGTATTCGCACCTAAAGGAAATCCGATTACTGTGCATATATTAACATCCGATTCACGTAAAAGATCTGCCGCTAAAGTTACCCATACAGGATTCACGCATACAGATGCAAAGCCGTATTCTTTTGCCTCATGACATAAATTAATGATTTCTTTTTCTTTAGTCACAGGTGAAAGTAATGTGTGGTCTATTAAATTTGCATAGTCCATTAATTAATCCTCCCAACAAATTATTCATTAATAATGAAAGATTCTCTATTGTATCTATTTTTTCAATTTATTTCGTACTTTTAAGAGGAAATCCTGATTCTATAGATAGAGATAAACGATACGCAATTACACTCTTCAGCTTAATTGCATCAGCATCAGGATCTATTAATTCCAGTAAGAATATTTTTTAAGCCTCTAGAGCTTTAGGTGATAAAACGAGAGGATTTTCATTCGAAGTTAATTTAATTACTTTTCTCAATCCTAATTCTACTTGAACCGCCCATAATGTCTCTAATGCTTTATGATGTTTTATCTATCATTAGAATTCATATCCTCCCATCAATCTATTTGCCTTTTCTTGAAAACAGATTGATGAAAAGATAATTTTGAATTGTGAATTATTCCATACATATAATTCTCAACCATTAATACTTAGCCTATATGGATGTTAAATCATCCACTTCTCCATCATAAAGGGTTTGACTTTTTTTTGACCATCCAGTTTAACTTTTATTTGACCATCCATTTATTATTTAAAAATAAAAAGAATCATGAACAAGTCATGATTCTTAGCAAAACGTTTATTGACAATGAATTGCATCTGCAAACCTTTTGATTCCTTCTTCAATTGATTTTTCATCAGCCCTTCCGAAAGTAAAACGCACAAAATTTTTTTTAGATCCAATTGTAGAACCTGGAACATAAATTACTCCTCTTTTAATTGATTCCTCAAGTAATTGGGTTTCATTA
>DATMJF010000353.1:0-6994 GCA_035554455.1 Rummeliibacillus sp. | reverse complement strand
ACGCCGGCTATATAAGTATTTTAAATATGAGAATGGGTTAACAGGTGAATCCCCGGAATATAGTGAAAAATTCATACGATCTCCTTATGTATAAAGGTGTTTTTCCTTATTTTAATGTTTTACTGTTAATGCAATGTTAATATTTTTTAAAGACTTGTAAATGACAGGCACCTAAACAATCCAGAAAATTGATTACAGATTAAGTTAAGGTGCCAGTCCCTCATACAATTCAATACAATTTAAGTCTTTTCTATATAGAATGATAAGGGAAAATCCCTGATTTTTAGTCAGGGATTTTGTTATGGCAATTGGTTGTCCAATCCGTGAAATTTGGTAAGTCATAAGGATAAGTGCATGCGCGTTAAGATCCCTGAAGTACTTGCAGTTTTAACAGATTCATTACCTGAATTAGGAGATAAGGAGTCCTAAACCACTACAATGGTTTAGGATTTTCTTTTTTGAAAGGAGAAGCAGCTTTTTAATATTACTGTTTTTTTTATTTCTAGATGACGTTGAAGAACAATAATATGTAACCTTCTTATATGCTCTATTCAACACATAACTACCAAAATAAGATAAAAGTAAATACCAATAGAAAAAAGAGTATCTTCAATTATTTTACAATAACGGTATTGCATATATGAATATCTTTAATTTTATATTGTAAAAGTTATATGGTTCTTTCATGTTTTTTGCAAAATTTATATAAAAAACGAACATTTGTGGCTATACAATGTTAATATTTATGAAGTATAATACAAAAAACAGGAATTTAAGTATGTTGAATATATAAATGTTCGTATTTTCGGGAATGTGAGTAATTGGTGAAGTGAAATTAATCCAGCGATTATTTTATAAGATCTTCACACATAATTTAAAGATATTCTCCTGATAAAGTTTTCGGAAAATAAATAAAATATCGAAATATAGTAATTATGTATTATTATTATTTTTAGAATACTTTAAGTAAATTTCTTTAAATAATTCATAAGGAAGGGAATGTAATGATGAATACTACAATTCTTAAAAATGTTGAGGATTTGATTGATGACAATTTTGATGAATTCTGTTCCATTCGAAAGAAATTACACCAAACACCTGAGATTGGTTACGATTTATATGAAACTTCTAAAATCGTCAAAAGCTATTTAGATGAATGGGGTATTTCATATACTGATAATGTAGCGAAAACTGGAATTGTGGCAATGATTAATGAAGAAGTTGATGGACCAACCATTGCTTTACGAGCGGATATGGACGCATTACCTATCAAAGAAGAAACGGGTGCAGCTTTTGCCTCTTTTAACGAAGGTGTCATGCATGCATGTGGACATGATGTTCATACCACGACTTTACTAGGCACAACCAAAATACTAAATATGGTGAAAGACCAATTAAACTGCAAGATAAAACTCATCTTCCAACCAGCAGAAGAAATGGTGAAGGGTGCCGCAAAAATGATTGCAGAAGGTGCACTTGAAAACCCAAAACCTGACTTTATCTTTGGTTTGCATGTTTGGCCAGAACTCAATATAGGTGAGATTGGTGTCAAACCAGGTTCCTTAATGGCGAGTATGGATGTTTTTGAGGTAACTGTAAAAGGAATGGCAGGGCACGGAGCAGCACCGCATCAAGGAATAGATGCTATTGTAGGGACATCACAAATTATTACGTCATTACAAACCATTTTAAGTCGAGAGATTAATCCTGTAGATGCTGCTGTTATGACGATTGGAACCATTGAAGGTGGACAAGGATTTAATATTATTCCAGAAGAAGTAAAATTCAAAGGTACGGTTCGTACAGTGGAGAAAGAAACCCGATTATTGTTGAAAGAACGTTTTGAAAGTATTGTTAACAATGTTGCACAAGCGAATCGATTAACAGCAGATATTGACTACGATATGAGGTATCCAATTACAATTAACACACCATCTGTTGTCCATGCCATTCATGATGGATTAGTAGAGGAATTTGGGCAAGGTCGTATCGTCGATGTTGAGAACCCTAGTCTAGCATCCGAAGATTTTGCATGTTATTTAGAAGAAGTTCCAGGTGCATTTTTCTTCCTAGGTGTCAATGATGGAAAAGGCGGGGCTCATAAATTACATAACGCTCACTTTTTACCACCATTTGAATCAATAAAAAATGGCGTATCCTTATTTTTATTTTTAGTTTTAAACAATGAGCTCTATCGAAATGTAAAAGTAGAATAAATCAAAAATGATTTACATATAAAATTAATCAAAAAGAGGTAGGGGTAGGAAATGAATCGCTTATTTAGCTGGAAAATACATATTTTCGTATTATTTTTAGTACTTATCGCCGAATTTATAGGTGTAAAAACATTAAAATTAGGTACTGGTTCTATTGCGTTTTTCCCAATGTTATATGCTTTAATCATTGGGGCAATTATTAGTTTACCAAAATTTAAAATTCTATCTGAAAAAAATATGACTGTTGCTTCTAATATATTGGGCATTTCTTTCATGTTGTTTGTCACAAAATTAGGAACATTAATGGGACCTTCTTTATCCCAGTTATTCGATGCAGGCTTTTCTCTTGTTTTCCAAGAAGTCGGTCACTTTTTAGGTACGATTGTATTAGGATTGCCAATTGCATTACTGCTAGGTATGAAACGGGAAGCAGTTGGTGCAACATTCTCGATTGACCGAGAACCGAACTTAGCAATTCTTTCTGAAAAATATGGTGCAGATTCTCCTGAGTCTCGTGGGGCATTAGGCGTATATATCTGTGGAACATTATTTGGGGCAATCTATTTATCCTTAATCGCAAGTTTAATCGCTAGCACAGGATGGTTTCACCCGATTTCTTTAGCAATGGGAGCTGGCGTTGGTTCTGGTAGTATGATGGCTGCCATGACTGGATCTCTATCAATTATGTTCCCGGATTCTGCCAATGACATTGCTGTATTTGCAGGTGCAGCAAACTTAATCACAACAATCGTTGGTACATTTATATGTGTGTACTTCTCTCTTCCAATGACAAATCTTCTCTATAAATATTTAGAGCCGATTTTGGGAAGAAAATCAAAAAAAGAAAAGTCTGCGGGTGAATAATTATGAAGGATCAAATTTTAACATTTATCATCATTGGTATTATTGCTATATTAGGAAATTGGGTTGGCTATCATGTTTCACCCATTGAAGCAATCCCAGGTATGCTGATTATTGTTGTGATCACAGTTTTAGGTTTTGCGATAAATAAGTTTTTAGTCAAAAAGATCCCTACAGTAATTTGGGTCTCAATTATTGCATTATTAGTTACTTCAAGTGTTAATCCTTACCAGGAATCAATTGTCAAATATACAGAAAAGATTAACTTCATGGCACTTGCCACACCAATTCTTGCCTATGCAGGTCTCTCTTTTGGGAAAGATTTAAAAGAATTTAAAAAACTCGGTTGGAGAATTGTTGTAGTATCTATTTGCGTATACACCGGAACATTTCTTTTTGCCACACTCATTGCTGAAATTGGATTTAGATTGACTGGGAAGTTCCACTAAAAATAAGCAATTGATCAATATAACCGACTGCTGACATATATGTTAGCAGTTGTTTTTTTGTATACAATAAGAAAAAGTATTTTATTCGCTAATTCCACTGATTTATTCGCTCTTTTGGAAAGTTAATTCACTCTTTTTGACCTTTTATTCGCTCTATTTCAAATTGTATTCGCTCTCTCAGCAATTTAAGTCCGCCAAGACTATCTAAAATCTTGATAATCATTAAAAATGAAAAGATGCCGCCTTACGACAGCATCATTTCATATTTTTAGCTAAACATGTTGTCTACATGTTGGCAAACTTCATGTTAATGTTCTCTTAACTTTTCCAATGCAACCTCTTTTTCATTCTCTGGTTCATGGAGAGGATATATTCTAGCGGTTCCTTTTGTTCCATCTACATGTTGAATGTATATTGGAACTCCGTCATGTAATACATTAGCTAAAACTGGTGATGCAGCAATTTCTTGTGCTCTTTGAATATCCATTATAAAACCTCCATTACATTTTGTTTACTTCTTAATTATTCTCTTTCACACATTAAATAATGCATACAAATTTAAATTTTATGGTACCAGTCACCGAAACAATTCTGATAATAGGGTACAAATTAAGTCCTTAATCTCTTCGGTCGTTAGGGCCTTTTTTTGATCGATAACGGCTTCAGTTAATATCTAATGAATACTCCAACATTCACGTTAGTTTGAACAAACGGCATTAGCTGTTTATTGAAAATTTTCTCATGAAGTTGTCCCTCTTTTGTTCTTTTGTTTCTATTTAACAGATGAGGAGGGATGTACTTTGAGTATCACGTTGTTTCTTATTTGCGACAAATGGAATGTCAATAAAACTTTTCAATATTGGATTATTAATTGCATTTACTATATCTTTTCAGGAGGAATCACTATGGAATTATTAATCAACTGCACACCGCTTTTTGTATTACCAGACCTAGCAAAAAAGTTAGATTTAAAAGAAGCAATCATCCTACAACAGCTCGATATCCAGCTGCAAAATGCATCGGTAAAATTTGAGGGGGATACTTGGTATAGGTGCACTTATGAAGGCTGGGCCAAACAGTTTCCTTTTTGGTCGGTCAAAACGATTCGGCGCACATTTTCAAGGCTTGAAAAAAGGCACTTTATAATTTCGACAAATAGATTTAATACAACTAAGTGGGATCATCGTAAATGGTATCGCATTAACTATGATCTTCTTTATGATGAACTGGGATTACAAAATGGTTCAATCTTAGATGCAGATTGAGCCCTATCTATGGACCACATTGATTTGTATGAAGAAATCAATGTGAGTCAATATTTAAAAGAAGTAAAAAGAGAAGAAAAAAGATATAGGGGAGAGCAGATTTCTAATTGGTAAAAATATGGAATAAGTAAAAAATTCCTATGGTCGTAATCAAACATATACAAGTAAACGCAATGTTGCAGGTAGAAGATCCTCTGGGGCATTAAAATAACAGAGATAAAAAATCGTAAAATTTTACTAAAAAAATATTCAAAACTAATTGACAGTGATAATCATTATCAGTATTATTTATATCTGGGATACACATTGATAATCATTTTCATTTATTTTTTTGCGTAGCTTTTATATCAGCGCTAAATCTTTTAATAGGATTTTCCCAGAATGAATAGGCTGCCGCCCCCGTGTTTGTACTAAGAAAAGATGAGTTTATGAGAGGTGACTATTATATCTGATCATACTGGAAAGGTTAAAAGTTGAATAGACTCCGGATGATGAGGATATTAAAAACATTCAATTATTATTATGATCTTTATTTTATTTATTATTATTTTGTTTGAAAGTAGGTTTTTATGATATGCGGAAAGTCATTGGAAAAATTCATCTATGGATGAGCATGTTAGTAGGTATTTTTATAGTTTTTATTGGAATAACTGGAAGTTTACTTGTCTTTGAACCGGAATTAAATCACATTATACACCCTAATTTGTATAAAGTTACAGAAAGCAAGAAAGTAACGTATCAACAAGCTTTGGAAAATGTATCAAACTCATATCCAAAAGGGGAAATTCAACGCGTATATACACCAGATCATCCTGATGCTAAAGGGGTATACTTATTTCGTCTGAACGAAGGTGAAAAGCGGCAATCAATATATGTTGATCCGGGGACAGGGAAGATAAATGGTACATTGGGAGATAAATCATTTTTTAATATTATCCATAGTTTCCATGAATCGCTCCTCCTAAAAGATTTTAAAGGTGAAGATATTGTTGGTATAATTGGATTTCTTTTCTTCTTTATCACTTTGTCAGGTATATATTTATGGTGGCCAGGAATAAAAAAATGGACAAGTGGTTTTAGAATGAGACGCAGTAAAAACGCTTACGTAAAGAAATATGATTTACATAAAGTTATCGGAGGAGTCTCTATTCCTTTTTTATTGATTGTTTCATTAACAGGGGCTCTTTTTACATATGATAAGACAATTTTCGGTTGGTTTGGTGGAAATGCTGAGGTGACAGTTCCAGAAAAGAGCCTTATTCCTAAACCACTTCCAACTGGAAAACTTCCTCTTGATCAGTTATTAAGTAATGCTGAAAAAGAAGTACCTAAAGGAACTATTACACAAGTTAGAATGCCAGAAGATAAGGAGGGGGCAGTAGAAATTCGTCTGAGTCGTTCTTACGATCCTGGAAATGGAAACATAAAAGTATGGTTAGACCCTTATAGTGGAAAAATATTAGGGAAGCTAGATCCAAAAATAAGCAGTGGCCTGCTTTATCAAATATGGCATCTTCCTTTGCATACAGGAACTTTTGGAGGAATATTTACTAAAATTTTATATGCAATTGGTGGACTTACTCCATCCATTCTAATGTTTACGGGAACTTATATGTGGTGGTATAAAAAAAAGAACAAAAGAAAACAAAAAAAGAGAGAAGTAATACAGGCTGCATAATTAAAGTTTTGGTGCCAGGTACTCAAACAATTCCGAAAATAAGCTACAAATAAAGTCTTTAATCTCTACCGAGGTTGAAGGCTTTTTAAATCCGATTAATTAATTCGGAAAGCTTAGAGTGTTATTCATATAAAGTAAAACTGGTAAGATTATAGACGTAAAGGTATCAAAATACACTCAAAATGTTTTTGACTTCCATCCAGTAGAATCGCTGGTGAACTTACTCCAAGCGGTAGCTCATCCAATCGAAACATATAACTATATATCGAAATCGATAGCCGATTCGTATGAGCGAGAAATGATGAATGGGGATGCTTATTCACGTGCAGAATGGTGGCATATGGGTTAGGAACCGTCATGACTTCCTTAATCGTGACAAAGGAATGAGCTCCGTCACGAAGACCGGAATCACAACGACGAAAGCCACTGTTTTGTAACCTATTATCTGAATAGTTTTTTGGTTACAGGTAACTTCATCTTATATTTTTATCAACACCACCTGAGCAATACAAATCAGGTGGTGTT
>DATMJF010000352.1:0-13386 GCA_035554455.1 Rummeliibacillus sp. | reverse complement strand
TTAATATAAAAACTCCATCTCTTGCTAGAGATAGAGTTCTGTTTGAAATATTGAAGCTAACACTTCTGTTGCTGCTTTTTTTCCTTGTACTATACAATCAGTCAGGCTGATTCCTTCATAGGAATTTCCTGCAAGTCGAATAGTTGGATAAGATGCATGTAATTCTTTTTTTGCTTGTTCCACCCTTTTTCGATGCCCGATTGTATACTGTGGCATCGTATCTTTAAATCGAGATACAATTGTATTAATTGGTTTCTCATCAATTTTCAACATGCCTTGTAAATCTTGTAACACTACTTTTTCAATCTCATTGTCCGATAATTCAACGATGGATTCATCGCCCGTACGACCTACATAACTTTTCAGCACAGCGTAATCTTCTGGTATCGCATGGGGCCATTTACGATGGATAAAAGAACATGCTGTAATCGAATAATCACTATTACGAGATACAACAAATCCATTACCATCAAACTTTTTCTTTATGGCACTATTTGAAAAGATCATCGATACAGCCGCAACCGTTTTGACAGGAATTTCAAGCAAGCTTTTCAAAAGTCCTTCATGTGCAAATAGCTTTGTAGCTGCATGATGAGGAGTAGCGACAATGACACCATCAACAGGAATAGAGTTTTTATTGTTTAATAGTATTATAATTTGATCCTGCACTTTTGAAATACTTTCAACTCGAACGCCTTTATAAATGACCGCTATTTCTAACGACTTTTCTAAAGCGAAAATTAAACTTTCTAAACCATGTTTAAAAGTTCTAATAGTACTTTCAAGCGTGCCTTCTTTTAGTTGTGAGTTTTCCTTTTGAATTCCTCTGATTACACTACGATGCTTTAGACAGGCTTCAGCAAGATTTGGGAGTGTTTCATGTAAGCTTAATTGATCGATATCACCTGAATAAGCACCTGATACAACAGGTTCGATTAAGTTTTCAACGACTTCCTCTCCAAATCGTTTGCGCAAAAATCCCCCTAGTGATTGATCTTCTTTTACTTTAGATGGAGGTAATAATAAATCACAAGCGGCCCTTACTTTGCCACTCCAAGAAATAATATCTGATTTTGCAAAGGGCATAATTTCAGTAGGTATGCCTAAAATAGAGCCATCTGGAATTGGAGATAGTTGCTTATTAACAGCTACATAAGTTTTACCAGGCACACTGCGAATAAGCTGATCTTCCATTCCTAGCTGCTTTGCTAATTCTTCAATTACTTGCTCTTGATCGAGAAAAGATTCTGATCCCCGTTCAATGATAAAATTGTCTTTACGTAAAGTTTGTATTTTGCCACCCAGTCTGTGAGTTGCTTCGATCAGGACAATTTCAAGCGGTAGCTTCTGATCCTTTGCCTGTTGTTGCAAATAGAACGCAGCTGTTAAGCCCGTAATCCCTCCACCGATAACGGCAACCCTTCGCTTTTGTTCAGTCACATCAATCATCACTTTCTATTAGGCATGGGCTAAAGTTTTTTGTACTACATCTGCCAAAGCATCGATAAATAATGGATTGTCATTTGGCATTTTAGGACGATGATATTTTGCACCTAACTCTTCACATACTGTTTTACATTCATAATCGTTATCATAAAGGACTTCTAAATGTTCTGCCACGAAACCAACTGGTGTATAAACAAATGAACGATATCCTTTATTATTGAAAAGATCACGTGTTAAATCTTGAACATCTGGTCCAAGCCAAGGGTCTTTTGTTTGACCAGCAGATTGCCAACCGAATTCCATGTTTTTCACGCCTGTACGTTGTTGAAGAATATCAGCTGTTTCATGTAATTGATCAGCATATGGATCTCCCATTGCGATAATCTTTTCTGGTAGTGAATGTGCACAAACGATTAGGCATGCTGTTTCGCGTTCTTCATCAGACATAGCCCCATATTCCGCATTGATCTTCTCTGTCCAATATTGAAGATATTTCTCTTCTTTGTACCAGCTATCAATTGTGTGGATTGTTAAGTTGCCAAGTTCAGCAGCTTTATCTGTAGCACGAGTGTTATAAGATTTAGTTGAGAATGAAGAAAAATGTGGTGCTAAAACAAGCGATACTGCTTCAGTAATGCCATCATTATGCATTTGTTCTACAGCATCTTCGATGAATGGTGCAATATGTTTTAGACCAATATATACTTTATATTGCACTTCATCCTGTACTTCGTTTAAACGCGCTTCTAATGCTTTAGCTTGTTTTTCAGTTGTTTCAGCAAGTGGTGAAATACCACCGATTGCTTGATAACGACTACGTAAATCTTCAATATGTTCATCGCTTGGACGGTGTCCGTGGCGAATATGTGTATAGTAAGGAATTAAATCTTCATCGGTTTTTGGCGTACCATATGCCATAACTAATAATCCGATTTGTTTTTTCATCTTCTTGTCACCTCAAAAATATTATGAATGCGCTTTTATTTTTTGCGCACTATATTCGTGTATTAATGATGTCAATCGTTTTAAGACATCAGGATCTACAGATGGGAATACGCCATGACCTAAATTGAAAATATGGCCAGGTACTTCTAATCCTTGATCGATAATTTCTTTTGTACGTGCTTCAAGTATTGACCAATCTGATAGTAATAACGTAGGATCTAAATTTCCTTGTACGGGCTTAGTTATCCCCATTGCTCGTGCTTCATTTATAGGTAAACGCCAATCTAAACCAACTACATCTAAAGGAAGATCTTGCCATTCTAATGCTAGATGACTTGCACCAACACCAAATAAAATCATCGGTACACCTTCATCTTTTAGCTCATTGAAAATGCGTGCCATAACAGGTTTGATAAAGATACAGTAATCACGATGACTTAGTGCGCCTACCCAAGAATCGAAAATTTGGAAGGCTTTTGCGCCAGCTTTAATTTGTGCTTTCAAATCTGTAATGATCATATCGCCAAGTTTATCCATTAAAACAAACCAAGCCTCAGGTTGTGATACCATAAATGATTTTGTTAAAGCATAGTTTTTAGAAGGGCCACCTTCAATCATATAACTTGCTAATGTAAACGGTGCCCCTGCAAAGCCGATTAGAGGTACATCTAATTGTTCTTCAGTTAATAGCTTGATCGTATCAAGTACGAAAGGCACATGTTCTTCTGGATTAAATTCCCGTAGATTTTTTACATCCTTCGCTGAGCGAATTGGATTAGAAATTACTGGACCTATCCCGCCCTTGATTTTAACGTCAACACCCATGCCAGGCAGTGGTGTAACGATATCTTTGTATAAAATGGCTGCATCTACACCATAGTTTTGCACTGGTAAATGTGTTACATAAGCACATAATTCAGGTTTATGTGTAATTTCTTCTAATGAGTATTTTTCTTTTATCTTACGATATTCAGGTTGTGAACGACCTGCTTGTCGCATATACCAAACTGGTGTATAGGCTGTCCTTTCACCTCGTGCTGCGCGTAATAGCGTATCATTAAATGTTCCCATGAACAGTAAAACCGTCCTTTCATCAATTCAGTAACTACTTAATTCGACATTCATATCCATTTTTCATGATAGACGTTTCTTTATGCGTTGTATAGTTCAACGGACTGATTGTCAAAAAAATGTATTAAATGGTGACATCTTTTTGACAAAGAACCTAATCATGATTTTTTCTAATTTAAGGGATATACTATTATTAACTTTCATAGGCAAACTTTATACTTTTCGTTGTTCGGGAATATACTGTGATACAATCCCCTGATTTTACCTACAAAAATGTTGTTGATAGGAGGAATTTATATGTTCATATATTTAACTTTAGGAACGCCTGAATTTATGGTAAGCCTACAAAAGAAATATCCAAAAGAGAAAATGGTTGTATTATACGGTCAAGGTAATGCTGTTTTACTTCATGAATCGGCAAAAAAGAGTGTATTTGCTTCACCAAGAAGCTATGAAATCATCAGAGAAATCAATACGCTAGATGAGCATGGATTTTTTGTCTTGAATCATATTCCTGTAAAAAGTGAAAGTCGCAAATTATTTGAAGATCGCTTTTTTGAACGCATCCATACGATTGAAAACGAACCGGGCTTTATCGCATTCCGCTTACTTCGTCCTTTAAATGATGAAGTCTATATTTCTCTTTCTGAGTGGACTGGACCTCATTCATTTGAAGCATGGAAATCCTCAAAAGCTTATAAGGATATTTATGAAAATGAAAAACCAACTGAAGGTGTTGATCGTAGCAATATTTTCACAAGTGCTCCATATGTTAAAACCTATATAACAAGTCGTCCTGAAGAAGAGCTATAACACATTAAAAGTCGAGTGTTTTACTCGGCTTTTTTGTTATACTATGATTAAACGTGAGCAATAACTATTTACGCTCTCAATTTTCGTAATATTCAGTTAGGAGTGGGTAATATGCCAGCACAATTATTACAAGTTATTTATAAGAATCTTGAAGATTCCTATGATGAAATGCAGGAAATCCGTCGTTATTTACATATGCATCCTGAAGTTTCTTTTCACGAGTATGAAACAGCAGCATATATTCAGAAATTCTACAAAGAATTAGATATTTCTTTTGAATCAAATGTTGGTGGTAATGGCGTTGTAGCTCGTCTTACAGGAGGGAAACCTGGAAAAACAGTTGCACTTAGAGCCGATTTTGATGCTTTAGCTATTCAAGATGAGAAGGATGTTTCGTATAAATCAACTGTCGCTGGCGTATCTCATGCTTGCGGTCATGACGGCCATACTGCAACATTACTTTTATTGGCAAAAATTTTATGCAAACACCGTTTAGAACTTCCTGGTACATACATTTTCATCCATCAATTTGCTGAAGAAGTCGCTCCTGGAGGCGCTAAACCAATGATTGAAGCTGGTTGCCTAAATGGTGTGGATGCTATCTTCGGTACTCATTTATGGTCACAATTTGCCTTAGGCTCCATCCATTATCGAAGTGGCCCTATGATGGCTGGAGCAGACCTATTTGATATTAAAATTATAGGAAATGGTGGACATGGTGGTGCTCCACATACAACCGTTGATGCCGTTACTGTTGGTGCAGAGTTAGTCGTCCAATTGCAGCAAATTATTGCTAGACGAATTAACCCAACAGATCCTGCTGTACTAACAATTGGTTCATTCCACTCTGGTAGCGCGTTTAATATCATTGCTGGAGAAGCGACTCTTACCGGTACTGTTCGAACATTTGATGTTACTGTTCGCGAAAAAATTATTGAAGAAATGGAACGAGTGATTAAAGGGGTTTGCATTGCTGCAAATGCAGATTATGAGTTTAATTTTTTAAGAGGATATATCCCACTAGTCAATCATGAAAAAGAAACGAAATTCGTCGCTCGCTTAGCAGAAACTGTCCCAGGTGTAACGCAAATAACGGAAATGGATGCTGTTATGGTAGGAGAAGATTTTGGTTACTATGTAGAGAAAATCCCTGGTACTTTTTTCTTTACAGGCGCTAAACCTAAAGAAGGGACTGCATACCCACATCATCATGCAAAATTTGATTTTGACGAAGAAGCAATGCTCGTTGCAGCAAAAACTCTTGGTACTGCTGCAATTCTTTATCATAGTGAAGACGAATAAAACAAAAAGCTATGCATGATAATCTATTCACGCATAGCTTATGTTCTATTGTCTATTAATAATAAAAATACTTAGTAATATTAGGATTAAACCAACAACTAGAGACCACGTAAAGGGTTCTCCTAAAAAGATTGTTCCAATTGCAACTGCCATAAGTGGGACTAAAAACGTTGCTGCCCCTACTTTACTAGCATCTCCAGAGCCCATTAATTTAAAATAAAGTGCTGTTGCAACCGTTACAGCTAAAATACACGCAAATGCGAGACAAAGAATAAATGTACCGTTCCATTCAATGGCAGAGATGTCTTCTGTTACTAAACCTGCTGTTCCTAAAGCTAAACCACCAATAATATTTTGAATAGCTACTAACCATAAACCATGTACAAGATTAGCAGTTTTTCGAACATAGACTACTCCAAGGGCCCAACCTATTGATGTAATCAACGCTAAAAATACACCCAATAGAGAAATATGTCCTGTAAAACTTTCAATACTAACAACTACAACTCCTAAAAAGCCGAGCAACATCCCTGAAATTTTTGATTTCGTTAGTGATTCCTTTAACCACAGCCAAGCAAGTAAAACGACAAGAACTGGTTGTAAATAGACAATGACCGAAAATAATCCTGAAGGTAAAAATTGTAATCCTATAATCTGTACCCCTTGGAATATAACTGTATTAAATAAAGCTACGATAATGTATATGTACCAATTTCTCTTCCATTCGATTTGTTTCCATTGTGGTAATAGGAAAAGGGATAGCAAAATTCCTCCAATAAGAGCTCGCAACCCTCCAAATAGTAAGGGTGGCGTATAATTTAAAGCTATTTTGTAAATTGGCCAGCTAAAACCCCATATTGCTACTACAGCGATAATGTATACAAGCGATTTCTTTTTTGACATCTTCTCCATAAAGTATCCCCTTTGTTATTTAAACGTGTGATTATTATTTATCCCTCTTTAATTGCTGAAGATAAAATTTCATACGAACGTATGCGAGCTTTTGGATCATAGATATGTGAGCAAGCCATAATCTCATCGATACCCGTTTCTGATATAAATGCTCCTAGATCACGAGCAATTGTTTCTTGATCACCAATATATGAATGATATAGAGATTGCATAACCGCTCTCTTTTCAGAATCAGACCAATAGTTGTCTAAATCATCAACTGGTGGTTGTAACTGATTTTTTGCACCACGAACTACATTTAAAAAGTACAAATATAAGCTTGTCGCTGTTTTTTGTGCTTCCTCATTGGTTTCAGCAGCAATGACATTAACACAAGCAATCGTATAGGGTTCTTTCAATTGTTCAGATGGTTGGAAAGAATCACGATACATACGAAGGGCATCTTGCAAATACGTTGGTGCAAAATGACTCGCAAATGCATATGGTAATCCAAGCATTCCTGCAAGTCTAGCACTAAATAAGCTTGATCCAAGTAGGTAAAGCGGAACATTTGAACCTTCACCTGGATATGCATGTACATGTCCATTTGGATTGTCACTTAAATATTGTTGCAATTCTAATACATTTTGCGGAAAATCCTCTCCTGAACCTTGTAAGTTACGACGAAGTGCTTGAGCAGTAATCGGATCTGTACCAGGTGCTCTCCCTAATCCTAAATCAATGCGCCCTGGGTATAGAGCATCCAATGTACCAAATTGTTCTGCAATTACTAGAGGTACGTGATTTGGAAGCATAATCCCGCCTGAACCTACACGAATTTTCTCTGTCCCCTGTGCAATATGGCTGATTAAAAGAGATGTAGCTGAACTAGCAATACTTGGACTATTATGATGTTCTGCAAACCAATAACGCTTATAGCCAAACTTTTCTACATTTTGTGCAAGCTCCAAACTGTTTTGAAATGAATAAGATGCGTCATGACCTTTTAATACTGCAACTAAATCCAATACAGAAAGCTCGATATCCTTCAATTTTTTTTGATTTTCCATCTTCCTTACGCTCCTTTAATACATCTTTATATCTAAAAATTTAGATATGATAGTTTGAGAAAAAAGGCAGAAACTTCTACTAGCTGCCTATAAATCCTTTTGAATATACTCACTAAATTCCTTAATTACTTTTTCATTTCTTCTATAGTATGTCCATTTGCCGATACGCTTTGACTCCAGCAATCCAGCATTTTGCATCATGTTCAAATAGCTTGAAATCACAGACTGAACAAGCTCTGCTTTATCACGAATACTCCCCACACATACACCTCCATCAAAATGATCACTCTCTGAAAGATGCTGTTGACGGACAAAATGTTGCTCAGGATCTTTGAGCCACTCCAAAATCATCAATCTTGTTTCATTTGATAACGCCTTAAAAATTAGTATAGGTTCCATAATGCTATTATATCTATTTTTCTAGATGTATCAATCATTTTGCTTTTCTATGCTTTTAAATAAGGTACTATATCAAATGTTGGGTCTTAAATATCAACAATCAAATTTAAAAGAGCCAAATATAAAAAATCGACTAATCTCTTTCAGAAATTAGTCGAATCAATATTATTTACTTAAACGAAGAGTTAACTCCCCTACGATTAATACAATTAAACCTTGCGCATAGAAGTATGGTGTTCCAATACCAGCAAGCAACACGATCATCGCTTGGACAATTATAGTGTAGCGAACAACTTTCACTGTTGCTTTTTTACGCGAATTCTTAGGTAAAGGATATAGCATGTCCATTCGGAAATCAGTTGATGTTGTTAATGCTTGCTTCAATTGAATTGCTGTTGCAAATGCAAGAGCTGCTGCAACCACACCGATAGCAACTGGAATATGGATAAACGCTGCCGCTAATGCAGAAATAGCTGTTAAACGTAGCCATAAATAAAAATGGTCATCCGTACGAACAAAAGAACGGAAAACTAAGTATTCCTGTGTATTTTGTTTTGCATAAGGAATTAATTTATAAGCCCAATCTAGCCATACTCGGCGTTTAATACTACCATGAATATTCGGAACATCTGTAAAATAGTTAGCAAATCGATAAATTCCCATCATTCGATTTTCTTCTAATCGAACAAAATGCTCGTACGGGAATGGTGTTTCATGTAATTTCTTTTTCCAGAACATTGGATAAGAAACGATGATTAATATCATAATAATGATTGGAATAAATTGAACGTACAAAATGGATGCAATGAATACAAACGAACATACCATTCGAACAATGCGGTCCATCCATACATTATGGCCCTTATAAGCCCATCTGTACGAAAACTCACTATGAATATTCCACAGTTTAAGTAAAATTGAAGCGACCAATCCAACCATAATGGTTGATGGCTCAAGCCCTGCTACTTGTCGAAGCATTGGCCAAGTCACCATATAAAGTAATACAACTATTATTATTTGAGAACTAAAAGTATATTTTAAAGCTTTATTAAAATACTGAGGTAATTTCGTTTCAAGGGGAAGCAAATATACCTCGTCCGGTTTTCGAATAAGTGTAACAGGACGACTGAAACCTAGAAAAATTCCGATTATTGCCGCTGTTAACCAAATTGCCGGAAAATCACTTGATGCACTTTTTAGCCATTCGCTATATTGATAACCACCTGCTCCAAGAACAAACATAATTACAATGGCTAAATGCCCTGTAAAGACGAAGCGCATATATTTTTGAACCTCGCCCATATAATGGGTGAACCTCGTACGCCAAACATCATGCAAGCTATTCATCGTCTTGCTCCTTTGTCATTGCAATGTATAAATCATCCAGGGTTGCATTTGGCATGTTGAATGTTCGGCGTAAATCATCCATAGTACCATATGCACGCAAACGACCATTATGCAGTAAAAGGATTTTATCGCAATGTTTTTCCGCTGTTGCTAAAACATGCGTTGACATTAAAATAGCTGCTCCGTCTTTTTTCTTTTCATCCATTTGATCTAATAATGATTGAATCGCTAATGGATCCAGCCCTAAAAACGGCTCATCAATAATATACAAAGAAGGATTTACTAAAAAAGCACACATAATCATTACTTTTTGGCGCATCCCTTTAGAAAAATGAGATGGAAACCAATTTAAACGTTTTTCCATTCTAAATTCTTTCAATAATGGTGTTACTCGTTTTTCCAATGTTTCTAGATCAATGCCATAAGCCATTGCTGTTAACTCTAGATGTTCCTTTAGTGTAAGTTCATCGTAAAGCACTGGCGTTTCTGGGATATAGGAGAAAGAAGATCGATATTGATCCATATTGTCCTTGATTGACACACCATTCAGTAAAATTTCTCCTTTTTGGGGTGTCATTAATCCAATAATATGTTTGATTGTGGTACTTTTACCGGCACCATTTAAGCCAATTAATCCTACTAACTCCCCTGGTTCAATTGCAAAAGATAGATCATGAATAACAGGTTTTCGTGTATAACCGCCTGTTATCGATTGTAATTCTAATACCGTCATTCGAAGTCAACTCCTCTTCTTCTTACATTTTATCAAAAATTCCTCTTTCTAGCAGTTCCTATGTGGTAAAATGAATAGCAAAATAGTGAAAGGTGTGTTTTTTTATGAGCGATTGTTTATTTTGCAAAATTATCGACGGCTCTATTCCAAGTACAAAAATCTATGAAGATGAGTATGTCTATGCTTTTATGGATATCGGTCCATTAACAAAAGGGCATACGTTATTAATCCCAAAAGAGCATGTAGCGAATGTTTTTGAAATGTCCGAAGAAACAGCTGCTAATCTTTTTAAAGTCGCTCCTCGCATTGCGAATGCAATCAAAGATACATTCAAACCAGCTGGCATGAATCTATTAAATAACAACGGTGCACCTGCTGGGCAAAGTGTATTCCACTTCCACTTACACTTTATACCAAGATATGATGAAACGGATGGTTATAAACCTACTTGGGTAACAAAACAAGATGAATTTACACCAGATATTTTAAACACTTTAGCAGAAGAAATAAAAGCACATTTAAATAATTAACGGTGATTTCAAATTCTTAAATTAACCTAGATTTATTCAGAAAGGTATTCAAATCCAGTGTTTTCGGATTTGAATGCCTTTTGTTTTGCATGAGATAAAGGAAAGAGCTCTTTCAACAATAAGCATAATATTCGATAGAATCCACTAGTTTTCCGGGAGCGAACGAAGTAAGTGCACTGAAAAACTATTTTACCCCTAATCTTTTATAGTATAAATATGCTATAACATGAAGTGGAATCAGCTTCGCTTTCCGCGGGCGAACCGACGAGCCTCCTCGCTGCGCTGCGGGGTCTCTCTGGCTCGCTTTCCCGCAGGAGTCTACGCTGGTTCCACTTCAACAAAAATTGCATCACAAAATTTTATTATTAAAATTTATGCATTTTGACTTTTTCAGTGCCCTCAACGAAGTGATTGAGGAGGCTTTCTTGTTTGTCCGCGGAAAGGGAGCGGTTTCTATCCACACCCTATGATGATCGGAATCTAATATAATAAAAAACATTCACTTAATTCGTGTACAATAAAGACCGAACAAATCCGATAATATCAACTTTTTCCGCCTTTTTAAATAAATTTATGATATGAAATACGGTTAATTTAAGTGTGAATGATTAGTTCAATTTGTAATCATGAATACTTCAAGTTTAGTAATATTTAGCAATAGCTTTGTATAGGGACAAACCCTCTTGCCTTTCAAACAATTAAACTGTAAAATCATTATAAGTTTTCGCTTTCGATCATGAGGATACGGAAGGAGAACAAATAGTTGAGCTTAGGCATCTGAATAGGAGAGATGAGAAATGAATACGAAAAACTTAGTATTAATGGCATTACTTGTTGGTGTTGGAGCAGCACTATACGTTGTCATTCCAGGGATTAACGGTGGTATGAAGCCAGACTTCATGTTAACAATGATGTTTATCGGAATTCTACTATTCCCTAGAGTGAAAGAAGTATTTTTGCTTGCTATAACTACCGGAGTAATTTCAGGACTATTTTCTACATTCCCAGGTGGATTTGTACCGAATATTATCGATAAATTTGTCACAGCATTTGTTTTTTACGCAATCGTTGTATTATTGAAAAAAGCAGCTCAAAAAGTGGCAGTATCAGCAGTCCTTGCTGGTATCGGTACAATAATCTCAGGAAGTGTATTTTTAAGTTCTGCAATTTTAGTAACAGGTGCTGATATTCCTTTCGGCCCATTATTTTTAACAGTAGTATTGCCTGCTGTAGCCATTAATATCGTAGCATTCATAATTATTTACCCAATTATTATGAATCTCGTAAAACGCTCTAAATTTACAACAGCTTTGAATCAGGCATAAAGAACAGAGAAGTTGGCCCTTAAGCTACTTTGGGTCAACTCTTTTACTTCATATGATTAAATATCAAGGGATATCTCATAGATTATTTCTCTAAATATGAGATATCTCCTTTTATTTTTTTAAAAACATGTTTTAATATAGTAAATAGAGGAAATAAATATAGTGAAAGGAGACTGAATATTATGAAACCCTCTGCTTTTTTACTTGGTCTAACTTCTGGACTTCTAGGTGCTGCTGCTGCAGTATTATTGACAACACCACAATCAGGAAAAGAGTTACGATCATCCATAAAAACTACGAAAAACACTGCAAATGACCAGATACAAGATTTAAAGAAACAAGTTACAAATATTAAGAATTCCGTTAATAATATTAAAGTTGAAGTAAAAGAAACGATTCCTAAGTTTGTAGACGATGCTAAATTATCTGTAGCCAACTGGCAGGAAGAAACAGCTCCTATACAAGAACAACTGCAACAAGAAATCGAAGCTTTGCAAAACTCTGTAGAGGAAATCCAACAACAAATGAATGCTTTTCAAAACAGAAAAGTAAAAAGTGAATAGATTCTTTGAATATTAATATTATTACACTAAACTTTCCCTCTATAACATTTCTTTATTCTATTGTATATTTTTGTAAGGCAATGATATAATATTAAGAAATTACGAAAGCGGTGATAGTTATGTCCGAAGAATTAATTGCGGCTAAAGAAGCCATGCTCTATTCACAACGTATTGCTCAATTATCTAAAGCTCTCTGGAAAGCCGTAGAAAAAGATTGGCAATCATGGATTAAGCCATACGATTTGAATATAAATGAACACCATGTATTACTAATTGCCAATAATTTAAAAGGTGCTTCCATCTCTGATATTGCAAAATTCGGAGTGATGCATGTATCAACAGCTTTTAATTTTTCAAAAAATTTAGAAGAACGCGGCTTGCTATCATTCTCTAAACGTGATGATGATAAAAGAAATACATACGTTGAGCTCACCGAGAAAGGTCATTCATTACTTTTAGAGCTTTATGAAAACTTTAACCAAACTAGACATAGTGTGATTGAAGGTTCTGTGCCTTTAAAAGAAATGTACGGAAAATTCCCGCAATTTTTAGAATTAATTGCTTTAATTCGTAATATATATGGTGATGACTTTATGGATATCTTTGAAGATTCCTTAAAAAATATTGAAGACTAGTTAGACGTTCTAACACCAATAATGCAAACGCAATTTTCGGTGTTAGAATTTTTTATTTCTAGCTTCCATTAAACTTATGTTTAATGTTCTTTTTCTTAAAAAAATAAGCTTGATTTTCCATTCAAAAAGCATTAATGTTATGTATCGATGATTTTATTTTATTTTAGAAATTGGAGATGCTAAAGTTGCATTGCTGGAAAACCATTAATGTACAGAAACAATACGGCCATGATCGTATTTTTTTATTTTCCGCCATCTTTGTAATGATGGTCTTTTCTGTCTTTTATATTTCAATGACTGCTTATAAAGATAGCCC
>DATMJF010000351.1:0-2360 GCA_035554455.1 Rummeliibacillus sp. | reverse complement strand
AATGTGGCAAGATCCACGCTTTAATCAATATAATCTAGAATCATTATATGAAGAAAAATGGACAAGTAAAGGTTATGAAGTCGCACAATGGAAGGAAGAATTAGGAGAAAAAAATATTGAAAATGCTGAAAAAGCTAATATTGGATTAACTTTTTCTGAATATGTGTTAGCTGAATCAGGAACTGTTGTGCTATTTTCTGATAAAGAGCATGGTAAATCTGTTAGTCTATTACCAAAAAGTTTTATTGCTATTGTCAAAAAGAGTACAATATTACCTCGCATGACACAAGTAGCAGAAATATTAAACAAACGTGTCGAATCAGGTGAAACATTACCCTCAGCAATTGATTTTGTATCAGGTCCAAGTAACTCGGCTGATATTGAGATGAAATTAGTTGTTGGAGTACATGGCCCAATTCATGCAACATATATTATTTTGACAGACGAATAATTTATCCAAAAAAAGCCCAGCCTAAGCTGGGTATTTTCATTGATAATAATTTTAATTTTCTGTACTATTAAGAGAAATTGTTGTTTCTTCTATAGTATAAGGGAGGATGTTATGAATTGATTCTTTTCTATGATGGTGACTGTGGATTCTGTCAAAAATCGGTACAATTTATATTAAAACATGAAAAAAAGCCGATTTTTAAATTCGCACCACTACAAGGAGAGGTCGCAGCAAAGTTATTACCAGCAAATATAACTCAAAATTTAGATTCAGTTGTTGTTTATCAGGATGGAAAAATGTTAACTGAATCAAATGCGGTCCTATTTATTGTAAGAAATTTAAACTTTCCTTTTTTGTTCTTTTTTATTTTTAAAGTAATTCCATCACCCATCCGTGATTATTTTTACCTAATTATATCCAGAAATCGTTATAAACTGACTAATTCAAGTAATAAATGTAAAATCCCTGATGAAAATGTACGAAAACGTTTTCTAAATTAGTGGTCATAATTTTTTCTTATCACAAAGCATAAAATTAATGTTATTTACTTATGTATCTTTTTCGATTATTATTGGTTTTGGAGAAAAGTAGCTCAATTAAAAAGCCTTTTCATTAGTTTATTTAGAGGGGGAACCGAACAATGGCAAACAACAACTTGCATAATAGTCGTTCTTCTTTCGAAGTTAACGGTAAAACTTATAACTTTTATCGTTTAGCTGCGATCGAAGAAGCAGGCATCGCACAAGTTTCACGCCTTCCTTATTCAATCAAAGTATTATTAGAATCAGTATTACGTCAATATGACGGCTACGTAATCAAAGAAGATCACGTAGACAACTTAGCTAAATGGGGTAAAGATGCAGACGCAAACGCTGAAGTACCTTTCAAACCATCTCGCGTAGTACTACAAGATTTCACTGGTGTACCAGTAGTAGTTGACTTAACATCTCTACGTACAGCAATGAAAGAAATGGGCGGCGACGCTAACGAAATCAACCCTGCTATTCCGGTTGACTTAGTAATTGACCACTCAGTACAAGTTGATAAATACGGTAACGCATCTGCTTTACAAGCAAACATGGATCTTGAATTCGAACGTAACGCAGAACGTTATAACTTCTTAAAATGGGCACAAACTGCTTTCGATAACTTCCGTGCTGTTCCACCAGCAACTGGTATCGTGCACCAAGTTAACTTAGAATACCTAGCACCAGTAGTTCACGTAAATGAAAATACTGATGGTACATTCGAAACATTCCCAGACTCAGTAGTTGGTACTGACTCTCATACAACTATGATCAACGGTATCGGCGTTCTTGGTTGGGGCGTTGGTGGTATCGAAGCTGAAGCTGGTATGTTAGGTCAACCTTCATACTTCCCAATCCCAGAAGTTATCGGTGTAAAACTTACTGGTAAACTTCCAAGTGGTACAACAGCTACTGACTTAGCTCTTAAAGTTACTCAAGAGTTACGTAAAAAAGGTGTTGTAGGTAAATTCGTTGAGTTCTTCGGACCTGGCGTACCTGCACTTCCATTAGCTGACCGTGCAACAATCTCTAACATGGCTCCTGAATATGGTGCAACTTGTGGTTACTTTGCTATCGATGAAGAATCACTTAACTATATGCGTTTAACTGGTCGTGAAGAAGAACACATCCAAGTTGTAGAAGCTTACTTAAAAGCAAACAACATGTTCTTTGATCCAGAATTAGAACCAACTTACACTGATGTATTAGAAATTGACTTAAACGATATCGAACCAAACCTTTCTGGTCCAAAACGTCCACAAGATTTGATTCCACTTTCTAACATGAAAAATCGCTACCACGAAGTAGTAGTTGCTCCAGCTGGCGTTCAAGGCTTCGGTTTAACTGAAGATGAATTCACAAAAACAGCAACAGCTAAATTT
>DATMJF010000350.1:0-2597 GCA_035554455.1 Rummeliibacillus sp. | reverse complement strand
GTATACGAACAGTCTCTGCAACTTGGTCGTCTCCTACATAATTGATCAATACATTTGCACCTTCTTTTGCAAATGCTAATGCAATTGCCTTTCCAATCCCCATACTTGAACCTGTAATAAGTACATTTTTTCCTGCAAGTTTTAAGTCCATTATTTTCCATCCTCTAATTCAAATTTCGTAATAAGTGCTTGCAATTCCTCTGCTGTATGGCCTAAAGCTGCAGAAGCATCTTTTACTTGCTGCATTGCTAATAATTGCCCTTCTGTTGAATTTGAAACACTTAGTGAAAATTCTGCGGATTGTTGTGCAGATGTTTTCATATTATTAAGCGATGCTGCAACTTCTTCAGATGCCGCAGATATTTGTTGTGACGCAGCTGAGATTTCTTGAATTTGTTCCGCTACTTCTTCCGTAGAATTCAATATATCTTTGAAAATAGAACCTGCTTGCGTTGTATAATCTATTCCGACTTTTACATTTTCTTTTCCTTTTTCCATGACAATTATGGATGCATCTGATTCTGATTGAATTTCATTAATAATCTTGTATATTTCTGCAGCAAAATGTGAAGATTGTTCGGCTAATTTCTTAACTTCACCAGCAACTACAGCAAATCCTTTACCATGCTCACCAGCTCTTGCTGCTTCAATGGCTGCGTTGAGAGCTAATAAATTGGTTTGCTCTGCTATATCGGTGATAAAGTTCACAATTCCACTAATTTTACTTGAGTTATCATTTAGCCCTCGAATCGTAACATCCATCTGACTAACAGATTCTCTGATTAAATTCATTTGATCAATAATTTGTCGAATGACTTCATTACCTTGTTTCGCCGCATTTGTAGTGAGCTGAGATGATTCTGAAGCGGTATATGCTGACTCGGCAATTTTTTGTATACTTTCTGCTGATTCTCCCATTGCAAGTGCTGTTTCTTCAGTCATTACCAATGAAGTTTCAGCATTTTGGGCGATATGTTCCATTTCTTTAGAAACTTGAGAAGCATTACTGTACGTTTCATTTGCATTCGCAGTCAGTTGGCTGGCTGATGAAGCCACGTTGTTTGATGTATTTTTAATATTCGATATGATATGTTGTAAATTTGAAACCATTGTTTTAATCGATTGAGAAAGCTTTCCTACCTCATCATTTGAAGTCTTAAGCTCTACATCTTTTAAATCACCACTTGCCACTTGATTTGCAACGACTACTGCTTTATTGAGTGGTTTGAGTAGGCGAGTGATTGTAACATATAAGATGCCTAGTAAAATCAATAGACCTAAAACTGCCGTAATTATTTGTTTTGTAATACTTTTAGTAATAATCGTATTAATATAATCAGCTGAATAATCTATCCCTAATACTGCAACTGTCTTTCCGCTTTCGTCTTTTAGTGGCGCAAAAACAGTTCTCCATGAACCGTATGAATCCTTGAAAATACTTGTTACTTCTGGTCGATCATTCTCTATGGCCAGTTTTGCAGTTTTTACATGAACTGGTGCAAGATCAGTAAATAATTCCCCTGCATTATAAACATCATTTAAATTTTTTGTATAACCAAGAGTGGTAACCCCATCCGGTTCCATTTTCCATATGTAACTCCAATACATAATTCCTTGTTTTTCTTTTATGTTGTCTAATTTACTTTGCAAGTCCAGAAATTTCGGATCATTCTCTCCATTTACTGTTAGTAATTCCGATATCTCTTTCGGGCTAAGGTTCATGGATGTCAATAAGCCGACACTTTTTAATTCTTGTTTAAGGTTCTTTTCCATCTGGCTATGTAATTGCGTAATACTTTGAGTTGTAATTACTGCGAAAAGTGCAATTACAATAATAGATACTGTTAATAACAACTTATACTTTAATGAAAGTTTTTTTATAAAACGCATAATGACCCCTTACATCTCCTTCTACTTTTTTCTTGCTAGAGTAATATTGAATCAGTACATCTTGAGTAATGAAGCGAGTTTCTATAACAAAACAACTTTAGACCCAAAATTCAATGTATCTATATTACAATAAGCCTATGTATTATTCTTTAAAAACATAACACACATTCTAATATCTGGCAATAACGCATGCTATTACAATCATTTATTTTTATAAAATTAACCCTAAAAATCTATTAATACATACATAAATTATGTATATAATCATACATAAAAATAAAATATATCATGTCATGCGTATTGATTATCCAGTTTTCTCCGTTAAAAAAAGGATGATCAACTGATGCCCGCTACGGATTGCTCGCTTTCCTGCGGGAGTCGAGCAATCCTCCGCTACAATCAATACACAATGAGACACAAGCATGCATCTTGAAAGTATGATTACAGAAGAATATTCTTCCTATTTTATCCTAAATCAACACGCTTGATATTATGTCTTTTCTACCAACTCCAAAAGAATATCCAATCACACTATTTTTAGTAGGATATTCTATAAACACAAAATTCACTGTAAATATTCAACATCAGGGAAAACCAACCTTCCCAAGTGTAAGAATTGTTCACTTAACATTGTTATGAATAAAGGTGAAATTACTAGCGCCTCTTTAACTTACACTTACCTATTAGATTACTTGAGTTAATAAGAT
>DATMJF010000349.1:0-5171 GCA_035554455.1 Rummeliibacillus sp. | reverse complement strand
GACTGTTAATCAGAGGGTCGCAGGTTCGAGTCCTGCCTTCGGAGCCATATGGAGAAGTACTCAAGTGGCTGAAGAGGCGCCCCTGCTAAGGGTGTAGGTCGGGTAACCGGCGCGAGGGTTCAAATCCCTCCTTCTCCGCCAGTCATTTGGCCCCTTGGTCAAGCGGTTAAGACACCGCCCTTTCACGGCGGTAACACGAGTTCGAATCTCGTAGGGGTCATATTAAATCCTTTAGAACATCATGTTCTAAAGGATTTTTTTATTGGTTCAATACTAGTTGCTAGCAATACTAATAACAGATATCCGCTAGTAGTTGTTTGTCTCTTCTATTATTAGTTCCTCGAAAATATCTAGTTATCATGGATATTCTAACGATGGGAAGCCAGCTCTACTCCATAACCATAAAGGTGTGTGAACATCGATAGGTGCTAAATTAGTATCTAATAACGCTTTATTCCACTTATCCGCAACAAATTCTCTGTCTTTAGCACTTGCGTTTAAAACATTTTCTGAACACAGCCCCAATTTTACGGATGATTGTAAAATATGGGTATCTGGAGCAATAGTAATAAGCTCACGAGATTTCCAACTAATATTAGTGTAACCCTCCATCACATACAGCCAATAGTTGAATATTTTTGGCCCTGATAGATATGGAAATTCTCTCTTTCTCTGTATTTGGATAATATTTTTCATATTTGCAACATCATATCCTGCTGATTCGATGAAGTCCAAGATATCACCGTTAGCGGAGGAATTTTGAATGCCTTTTGCTACTTTATACCAAATATCAGGATGACTATTAGGTTGAAGTCCGACGCGATGCTTAAGCAGTGCCTCACGCAATGTATCAATATTGCAGTTTACTACAGTGGTAGGTGAGAAAATCCATCGCGTATCCTCATCTTTATACGCTTCAGTGACTGATTTCCATAATGCATAAGAATTTCTTTGATAATTTAAAGCCATTCCTAATGTCAAGATATTTGGAAGTTCTTCTTTCGAAACGACGTCACTTAATGCGTCTTCTGGCATTGATTCTCCACCAAGTAAACCATCATTATACATTTCTAATAATCTATTTATGTTTTTCCATAACTGATTATCAACCAATCGTTTTACCTCCGTTGAATTCTTTCCTAAAATTCTTTAGCGATCTATTTTTACATTAACTAAAATTATCCTTTTACTATACCGATTCGGCAGTCAAGTAAGAGATAAAGTTAGGAACGCGTTCTTTAAAAGCTTTGTAATGATGTTCAGCGTTTTCAATAATATTAAACTGTAATATCACATCTTTATCACTTAAGATTTCATAGATTGTCTTATTGGATAATAAAAACAGTTCACTCATTGTATCATTTTCTCCTGATTCCATTGTTCCACAGTCTAGGTAGAATCTTTCTAATTGTGATAGATTACTCGTTTTTAAAAGTGTTTCGATTTCTTCTTGATTACGATAATATGCAGCCGAAATTGCTGCAACTCGTTTAAATACATGAGGATAACAACAAGCAGCGTAAGTTGATATTAGAGCTCCAAGGGAGATTCCTGCCATATAAGTTTGATTTTCTTCCGTACGATAGTTACGATCTATTAAAGGTTTCAATTCATTTACAATAAAATCTACATATTCTTTTCCTTTTCCACCCAATGAACTTTTTTTACCTATCAATTTCTCGCTGAATGCTCCATTGGTCCATGGACAATATTCATTTATTCTTTCATCACCATAAGTGTTTTGATCAATAGCAACCACTATAATATCCAGTTTATTTTGTTCTAAATATTGATTAAGTTCTAAAGCAATTCCTCCAATTGCATCTTCATTTTCAAAAACATTTTGTCCGTCATGCATATATAATACAGGGTATATTTTATTTACTTCTCTATAATTGTTAGGTAAGTAAACTTGGATTTTTCTTTGATAATCAAATATAGAAAGAGCAAAAGATTCAATCATGATATACTCACTCCTTTTAATATATTTTTCATTTCTCATAATTTAATATTATACTGCATAGTTATGCTTGAAATGGATTTTTTTAGTTATTTTTTAAGGGCAATCAATAGTAGTTGTTGAAAGAATATAAATCATAAAGGGGTTGTATTGATGAATTATGATGTGATTATTATCGGGGCAGGGCTTGCGGGCTTAAAGGGATGTTTAAGGTGAGAAAGTGGAGGTATATGTTTGTAGCTTTAATGTTTATCTTATTTGGAATCTCTGGATGTTCGAACATACTAGGTGAGCCATCAAATGAGCCACCAAATATTTCTGTGGAAATCGAAAATCAAACAATCGATGCTTCAAGAGGAGGATATAAATGGGAAACAAAGGGTTTATTTTCGAATACTGGAGTTATTGCTGATGCTGCTGATCCAATAAGCATTGGAGAAGATTTAATAGCACAGTCTGTTGAGCCCAACTCAACAGCAACTGTCAAATTTAGTGATGGTTCTAACCCTACTATAACGGCAAACTTATGGGAAGGCCAAAATCAGACAAAAACCCTTCCAGTTGAGGATTCTGAAATAACGCTACCATCTGATAAAGGAAGACATGTCATCGAAATTTATGCTGAATGGAAAAATGGTAGAGCTTCGTATACCTTTGTTGTTGAGGTGAAATAAAAAATTTAAAGAAGTTAAAGGCTATAGCGTAACGCTATAGCCTTATTTGTTATAATAAAAGTAATTGTCAATTATCATAACAGTAATCGTGATTGAATATGCACCTTCAAATAAAATACAAACTTTTAAATGATTTTAGGCATAAAGATAATCGTAGATGAGAGGGGAATTTCTTTGAGAAGAATCTTTCTTTTATGTTGTCTTAGTATTCTGTTGTTTGGCTGTAACAACGATGATCATACTGAAAAGGGAAAATTTGATATTGAAGGAAAAGTTACAGAAATTCCTGCGGGGGATCATACTGTTGTTGTGAAAAATAATGATGGCGCCATATATCACGTTACTTTGCCAGAAAATGATGTTAGTTCAAATTACAAATTAGGCGATCATCTTGTAATTTGGACTTCAGAGATTGATACATCCAATCCTGCAATTGCCGAAGCGTTACATATAGAAATACAAAATGAGTTTGAGTAGATACTACTCCAAATTAATAAGATAGAAAGTAGATGAAAGTTTTGGAAAACAAATTCAAAGTTAGTCAAATTCTTGTTTCAAAAGAAACACAAAAAGTAGAAAAAATTTATGCAGTAAATGCAAAGGGAGAACCTTTTGATTTACTTGAAATTAGTGTACTAGAACATTTTAACATTTTAACAAAAGAACAAATTCAAGAGCAATTAGAGCTACATCAAATTACTGCCACACTTAAAATGGATGGTTATCGTACGCTTCTTACTTTACATTCAAAGGAAGATGCGAATCTTTATATTGAACACATAGGACCATATTTTAATAGTATACTTTTATAATTTTGATGAAAATTAGTAGGGTTCATTAAAAATTTCTCTATTTAACGGATGTTTTCTGTTAAAATTAATACTATATTGGAAGGAGAGACATAATATTTAATGAACCAACCTCAAGAACAACCTCAAAATTATGAGATTCAACCTTTTTTCTCTACTTGGTTACACCCCAAAAAGACGGCTCAATATTTAATAGACCATAAAAAATGGACATATACATTAATTTTTGTGCTTTTAGGTGGAATAGCTAGTTGTATTACGGGTTTAGAAGCTTCAGATTTTTATCCGACTTATTCGACATGGTTGCTGCTTCTTGCTTGTATTATTGCAGGACCATTTATAGGGATTGTTTCTGTTACAATCAGTACATTCTTTACTTGGCTTGTAGGTAAAATTTTTGGTGGTAAAGGTAGCTTTGAAGATATTTTTAAAGTTACAAGTTTATCTTCTGTGCCAACCATTTGGATTGTTCCGTTCATGCTTTTATGGATGGCTAACTCACCCCAAACTTATTTTGATACAGGCTTAAAGACTTCTTCTGTAACGATCATTTTAGCAATCGTTTTTTGGCTAGTTTCGATCGTATCTGGAATTTGGTCATTTGTAATAAATGTTGCAGGTGTTGCAATAGCGCATCGTTTCTCAAACTGGAAAGCATTTTTTACTCTTGTCATTCCAGGAATCGTATTTTTGGTAATTATTATAGGGCTTGTTATACTACTAATAATAACATTTGGTGAAAGTTTTTAAAGGAAAGAGGTATCTCATTAAAATTGAGGTATCTCTTTTTATTTGATTAGAAATTTTTGGTGTTTTGCGATTAGTTAGTTAATCAAAAAATATTCGTATATAATAGAACTCCAAATATAATAGTCAGAAATATTATGCTTGCCAACGAGGCTATTTTTGTATAACGAATAACCCCTTCAGATAGCTCAGGCTCTTCTTTATACATCCAACGTTTTCCAAATAATATACTTTCCTCAGGGTCAAAGTAAGTCCAGATTAGAACAACATATAAAGGAATCATTAAAATAAATGCTAAAATCACTTCCTCCATTTTTATCCCCCTGTTCTTCCTCGATTGTTTCGAATAGTTAGAGCATTTCTTGTATTATAAGTAACATTCGACAAATGTTTCCATAAGCCTTTTGTTAGGAAGTATTTATTTCACGAAAAAGGTAAATCCAACTTTTGCTTTGCTTTCTCAGATCAAAGATGATGAATGAAATGAATTATGACTAATGTGAAGGTATTTTGAATACTTTATGGAAATAAATAGTATGAAAGTTGAAAAGTAACAAAATAAAACAACCTGATTATAAAAGTATTAATGGAGTGAAAATAATGGAAATAAGGATTAGTAGAGTAGCTGATTTTGCAATATTGGCTCGATTTTTAAACGGTATAAATCAAAATAAAAATCACCATTATCGGTTATTGTGGCGAAACGTATGGAAGATAGGTGGATTCATGGAGATTTAGGTTTTGAAATGAGTATTAATTTTATCGGGAAGATGGAACAATATGAAGCGATGTTTCATGAAAAACAATATAGTAGGGGGTCATAACATGTGGAATAAGCGATTTATAGATACGACAAGAGGAACCTTTAGCAGTAACACATCTATATAGTGCTTATGATGAGCGTGGGAATAATTTTGCAAACCCATTTACGGAAAAGTATCATGTTTACTTAATTAATCTTAGTGGCGCAGGGAATTCGGT
>DATMJF010000348.1:0-2237 GCA_035554455.1 Rummeliibacillus sp. | reverse complement strand
GTAATAATCCGAAAGTAATTGAAGCTTATTTAGGTGAGGAGGTATCGGAATAAGATGCTGAAAGTAAATGACATCAATGTATTTTACGGTAATATTCAAGCATTAAAGGGTGTCTCCTTAGAGGTAAATGAAGGCGAGATTGTAACATTAATCGGTGCGAACGGTGCAGGTAAAAGTACACTATTAAAAACGTTATCGGGATTATTGAAACCTAAACAAGGAACAATTGAATACCTTGGGAGCTCAATTGCAGGAAAGCCTGCACAATCTATTGTTAAAATAGGTATTTCGCAAGTTCCAGAAGGTCGACGTGTATTTGCTAATATGACAGTAGAAGAAAATCTTGAATTAGGTGCTTATTTACGAAATGACCGAGCTCAGATTGCTAAGGATAAAGAACGTATTTTCAAGATATTCCCGATTCTATTAGAACGTCGTAAACAATTATCAGGTACGCTATCTGGTGGTGAACAACAAATGTTAGCGATGGGCCGAGCGATTATGGCAAAACCAAAACTTCTATTGTTAGATGAACCATCTATGGGGCTAGCGCCACTCATGGTAAAAACAATCTTTAATACAATAGAAGAAATTCGCAAAGAGGGAACGACCATTTTATTGGTTGAGCAAAATGCCCATATGGCACTTTCAATAGCCGATCGTGCATACGTAATTGAAACAGGTCGTGTTGTGCTATCTGGTACAGCCAAAGAACTACAAGAAACTGAACAAGTAAAAGCTGCATATTTAGGCGGATTGTAAAAAGAAAAAAAGCCACATTCTCAGTGTGTTAATTTCATTGGGATTGTGGTTTTTTTATGTATATAAATAAAGGGATACATCCTTAAAGTATAGAAATGAATTAGTTATCAAGATCATTCAAAAAAAGAGGGGATAATCAAATTATGATTGATATACATAGCCATATCATTTTCGATGTTGATGATGGACCTAAAAGCTTAGAAGATTCAATAAAAATGCTTATTCATGCAACAACTGAAGGAATTACAGAAATCATTTTCACTTCACATGCCTTTCATCCGCACTACCATGCTGATGTGGAAACTGTTAAGGAAAGAATAAGCGTATTACAACATGGGCTAGAGGTACACAATATTCCCTTAAAGCTACATGCAGGGAATGAAGTACGAATCAACGAACGTATTTGTCAACAAATAGAGGATGGAAGTGTACTAACATTAGCTAATTCTAAGTATTTACTTCTAGAACTACCATCATACGGAGTTCCTAAATATACATTTGAAATGGTCAATCGAATAGTGGCAAAGAATATTGTACCGATCATTGCCCATCCTGAACGTAATAAAGGAATTACAGAAAAACCTGAACTACTTGAGCAACTTATTCGGCAGGGAGCCCTCTCACAAATAACAGCGGGTAGTGTTATGGGGCATTTTGGTAGAGTTGTTCAGCGTACAGCTTTAGATTTAATTGATGCAAATTTAGTACATACCTATGGATCGGATGTACACAATTTGAAAACGCGGCCATTTTTATTTGACCAGGGGTTAACCTATTTAGAAAAACACAAACGCTCTGAATTCGTAGATATCTTTTTGGAAAATAATGAGCGAATCATTGCAAATAGAGAAATACTCGCGTTTGAACCGATGATTGCAGAAAAGAAAAAATGGTGGAATGTTTTCTCAGGTAAAGCATAAATGGGAAAAATAAATGAATAAATCTGAACAAGTAAGGTCACTTTAAAGGAGTTGGGTAGTATGATTATTTCCTTTATAGTGGCCTTTGATATTGGAAATAAATTATAGAAAGCACAGATTGGATGGAGTAACTTTCATCCTTCTGCGACCTCTTTATAGGCGTTTTTCCGTGATAATTTAGTAAGGGGAAATGAATGAAATTAATTACTAGTCTATTAATGATTTTGCTTAAAAGTATGAATAACTTGAGAGAGTAATCACTATACTACTAAGAGAAGAGAGTAGTAGGCGGCTGAAAGAGGGAGGGGAAATAATTGGAATCAACTATTAAATTAAGTGATTTATTTAAAATCATAAAAGGACACGCATTTCTAATCATTGCTATAACGGTAGTTTCGATTAGCATAGCTGCAATTATTAGTTATTTTGTGCTAACACCAATTTATACAGCGGATACACAAATATTAGTTAATCAAAAAAATGACAAAGGCGATCCATTTGTAGCGTCGTCTCAGATTGAAGCTGATTTGCAGTTGATTAATACGTATAATGTCG
>DATMJF010000347.1:0-10787 GCA_035554455.1 Rummeliibacillus sp. | reverse complement strand
TGACATTATGGACGTTTGGTTTGATTCAGGTTCATCACACCAAGGTGTATTAGAAGAACGCCCAGAACTACGTTACCCAGCAGATTTATACTTAGAAGGTTCTGACCAATATCGTGGATGGTTCAACTCATCATTAATCACTTCTGTTGCGATGAATGGCCATGCTCCATACAAAGGTTTACTATCTCACGGTTTCGTATTAGATGGCGATGGCCGTAAAATGAGTAAATCACTAGGTAATATCATCGCACCAAGTAAAGTCATGAACCAATACGGTGCAGATATCCTTCGCTTATGGGTAGCATCCGTTGACTATACAGCTGACGTTCGTATTTCTATGGATATGTTAAAACAAGTTTCTGAAGTATACCGTAAAATCCGTAATACACTTAAATTCTTACACGGTAACTTACATGACTTTAATCCAGAAAATGACTATGTAGCATATGAAGATCTTCGTGAAGTAGACCAATATATGTACATGGAACTTCAAAACCTTATCAAAACTGCACGTGATGCTTATGATAACTATGAATTCGCAACTGTTTATAAAGCTGTAAATAACTTTGTAGCAACTGAACTAAGCTCATTCTATTTAGATATTGCAAAAGACGTTGTTTATATTGAAGGTGCAGATGTTAATGCTCGTCGTGCAATGCAATCTGTTATGTATGATACATTACATGCATTATTGAAAATAATGACGCCAATGATCCCTCACACTACAGATGAAATGTGGTCATATTTGCAATATAAAGATGTTGAAAGTGTTCAACTAACTGATATGCCAGATGCTGTTCAAAAAGAAAACTTTGCAGCATTAACAGAAAAATGGACAAAAATTATGAACGTTAGAGATATTGTATTGAAAGCTTTAGAAGAAGCTCGTAACGCAAAAACAATCGGTAAATCATTAGAAGCAAAAGTAACAGTTTATGGTGATGAAGAAGCAGTGGCACTTCTAAACGATTCAAATATTCATTTTGCACAACTTAACATCGTTTCAGAATTTGTTGTAGGCGGTCAATTAGCTGATGCTCCAGAAAATGCAGTGAAGACTGACAAAGTCGCTGTAACTGTTGAAAAAGCAGAAGGCGAAAAATGTGAACGATGCTGGACAATTTCAAAAACAGTAGGACACAACCATAACCATCCAACTTTATGTGAACACTGTGCAAATGTAGTTGAAAAATATTACGCAGATGTAGAATAATTAAATGCTTTCGAAAATATAGACAACAATATTTCATTATATTGAAAGCTGAGTCGTCCATTGCAAGTGGACGACTCTTTTTAATTAGGCGCTGTAAAAAATCAACACTATCCATTTGGGCACAATTAATGTGAACACCCAATGGGCTGTTATCCGCAGCTGGATAGAAATATTCTATTAAGCATTTAATTAGTCTATTTTTCGATTCAGGTGATTATATGATAAAATAAGTTAGATTCGGGAGTAAACGGAGGATTAGTTGTGTATAAATATTATGGAATAGCTATTTTCGTGATCATACTTGATCAATTGTCAAAATGGAGCATCGTCAAAAATATGTATTATGGTGAAAGTATCACGTTGATTGATCCTTATTTTGGCTTGTATTCACATCGAAATCGTGGTGCAGCATGGGGAATGTTACAAGGTCAATTTTGGTTATTTGCACTTGTTACAGTTGTAGTAATTGCTGGGATCATTTATTACTATCATAAAGAAGGAAAAGGTAAACCAATGTTCCAAGTCAGTCTAATGTTATTATTAGGCGGTGCTATTGGTAACTTTATCGACCGAGTATTTCGTGGTGAAGTAGTCGATTTTGTACATGTAATTATTCCAGTTATTAACTATGATTTTCCAATATTCAATATTGCTGATGCATCGTTAACATTTGGAGTAATTATGCTAATTATTTATATGCTTTTTGAAGATAAACTAGGAAAGAAAAAGGTGAAGTAATGTCAGTCACATTTACTGTAACAGAAGAGGTTCAAGGCGAACGTATCGATAAAGCCCTTGCCTCAATGCAACAAGACTGGTCACGAACACAAATTCAAGGATTTGTACAGGATGGTCTTGTTATCGTTAACGGACAAGCAATAAAACAAAAATACAAAGTTAAAGAAGGAGACGAGATCACGGTTACGCCTCCAGAGCCAGAACCACTTGAAATTATTGCAGAAGATTTGAATCTTGAAATTGTCTATGAAGATTCAGATGTCCTTGTTGTCAACAAACCAAAAGGTATGGTTGTTCATCCAGCACCAGGTCACACAACAAGTACTTTAGTGAATGGCTTAATGTACCATTGTAAAGATCTATCAGGCATTAATGGCATTATGCGCCCAGGTATTGTTCATCGTATTGACAAAGACACATCAGGTCTATTAATGGTGGCAAAAAATGATAAGGCACATGAATCACTTGTTCAACAATTAGTCGATAAAACTGTGACTCGCCGTTATACAGCGTTAGTTCATGGTCATATACCACATGATAAGGGAACCATTGATGCGCCAATTGGTCGTGATTCGAAAGATCGCCAAAAAATGGGTGTAGTCGATAATGGAAAACATGCGGTAACACATTTCCAAGTAATTAGTCGATTTGGTGTGGATTATACCTTAGTCGAATGTCGCCTTGAAACAGGCCGTACACATCAAATTCGTGTGCATATGAATTATATTGGTTATCCTTTAGTAGGAGATCCAAAATATGGTCCAAAGAAAACAATTGATTTTGGTGGTCAAGTATTACATGCTGGTATTTTAGGATTTGTACATCCAACGACAAACGAGTATTTAGAATTTGAAGTGCCTCTACCTGATGATTATCAACAACTACTAGAAGATTTGAAAAAGAACTATTGACACTTTAAGTCATAGAAGTCTATAATAATTTTAGTGAAAATCTAATATTCACCTTTTAAAGACAGTCCAGAGAGGCTGAAAAGGGATGCGAAGAATGTGAGATTACTGTGCGCGTATACAGTTTATTTGACATATCTATAAGTATACCTATATCCTCTTGGGCTCTTAGCTCAAGAGGTTTTTTGATTTGAAAATGAAACGCAGCTCGTTCAGCAGTCTTAGCTAGAACAGCTAAGAAAGGAGGCAAAACTTGTGACAAAAAAGGCCGAAATTTTAGACCAAGCAGCGATGAACAGAGCGTTAACACGTATTGCACATGAAATTATCGAACGCAATGAAGGCATCGATGAATGTATCCTTGTAGGAATTAAAACGAGAGGTGCATTTCTTGCAAAACGCTTAGCGCAAAAAATTAATATAATTGAGAAAAAGGAAATTCGATCAGGAGAATTAGATATTTCTCTGTATCGAGATGATTTATCAGTTAAAACTACAAATGGAGAAGCACTCGTGCAACAAGTAGATATTACGTACGATATGACGAATCAAAAAGTGATTTTAGTTGATGATGTCCTTTATACAGGTAGAACGGTACGAGCAGCAATGGATGCTGTAATGGATATCGGCAGACCTTCTCAAATTCAACTTGCTGTATTAGTAGACCGCGGTCACCGTGAGCTACCAATACGAGCCGACTTCGTTGGAAAAAATATTCCAACTGCTAGCCACGAACGCATCGTAGTAAACATGGTAGAAGTTGATGAACAAGATTTAGTAGCAATATACGAATAGAGATAAGAGTGTAAAATACGGAGGAAATTTAGATATGTCAAAAGCTGTTTTAGATATCAATGACAAGCCAAGTACAGGTCAGTTGATTACATTAAGTTTGCAACACATGTTTGCAATGTTTGGTTCAACAATACTTGTACCAACGTTAACACATTTATCACCAGCGATTGCGCTGTTAACAAGTGGTCTTGCCACATTAGTTTTCTTATTAGTAACAAAGTTTAAGGTACCAGCTTATTTAGGTTCGTCGTTTGCATTTATTATACCAATCCAAGTAGCATCTGCTGCAGGTGGACCAGGTAGTGCTATGATCGGGGCAATGGCTGTTGGGTTAGTATACGGACTTGTTTCATTATTCATTTGGAAAACAGGATATAAATGGATAATGAAAATCTTACCACCAATTGTAGTAGCACCCGTTATTATTGTAATCGGATTGGGCTTGGCAGTTACAGCTGTTAACATGGCAATGTATAAAAACGCCAACACACCTGATGCGGTATACAGTCTACCATACTTTACAGTAGCATTAGTTACTTTAATTGCTGCAATCACTTGTAACAACTACTTCAAAGGCGTTATAAGTACAATGCCAATTTTAATCGGAATGATTGTGGGTTACATTGCTTCTCTTATTTCAGATGCCGCTTTTGGAACACACTTAATCGACTTCAACAAAGTTATTGAAGCTAAATGGTTTCAATCACCAACTTTCTTAATCCCTGGAATCGACTACGACTTTAAGATTACATCAACATTACTTCTAGCAATGGTTCCAATCGTAATCGTAACGATTTCAGAACACATCGGTCACCAACTAGTTTTAGGGAAAGTAGTAAACCGTAACTTTATAAAAGAACCCGGCTTAAATCGATCATTACTAGGTGATGGTCTTGGTACATTAATCAGCTCATTAATCGGTGGTCCACCAAAAACTACTTATGGCGAAAACATCGGAGTACTTGTTCTAACTCGTGTATTCAGTGTTTGGGTAATTGGTGGTGCAGCAGTATGTGCAATCATCTTAGCTTTCTCCGGTAAGTTAATGGCACTTGTTGGAACAATTCCTACACCAGTACTTGGAGGAGTTTCCATCCTACTATTCGGTATTATCGCTTCAAGTGGTTTGAGAATGCTAGTTGAAAATAAGATCGACTTCGATGATAAACGTAACCTAGTTATTGCTTCTGTTATCCTGATCCTAGGAATTGGTGGTGCGAAGATTATCTTCTCTGATACTTTCTCAATCCAAGGAATGGCTTTAGCGGCAATCGTTGGTGTAGTGTTAAATCTAATCTTACCTGGTAAAGCACAACCGGACATTGAGCTTCAAAAAGAAGAACTTAATGAACAACAGCAAAATTAAATAACATATAATTTACCTTTTAAAGGTTGCCCAGAGAGGCACAGAAGGGTGATTCGATACGATAAACTTGGGAGAAAAGTACAAGTCTATCATGTCGTATCCTTCCTCCGCCTCCTTGAATTACCAAGGAGGCTTTTTATTTCAACAATACTAGGAGGCAAATGATGAAAAATTTACTGTCAATGGAAAATGTATCTAACGAAGAAATCGAAGCAATCTTGAAACGCGCTGCAGAGTTTGAAGCAGGAGCTAAACCACAACTAGAACGAGACTACTTAGTAGCAAACCTATTCTTCGAGCCAAGTACAAGAACAAAAACGAGCTTTGAAACAGCTGAACGCCGAATAGGGGCAACAGTGATTCCATTCGAAGCAGGATTCTCAAGTACACTTAAAGGCGAAACATTGTACGATACAGTAAAAACGTTAGAATCAATTGGCATGGATGCAGTAGTTATTCGTCATAAAAAAGATGCCTATTATGAAGAATTATTAGAGGGCATTAACGTATCAGTGATCAATGCAGGAGATGGAGCTGGACAGCATCCTTCTCAATCTCTGCTAGACTTATACACAATTTTCAAAGAGTTCGGGAAATTTGAAGGAGTAAATGTTACAATCGCCGGAGATGTATCGCATAGCAGAGTGGCAAAATCGGATATAACAGCACTTCGTAGCTTAGGAGCCAATGTTAACATTGTTTGCCCGCCACAGTGGCAAGGTGAATTTGAAGCACAGCATGATTGGAATCATCTAATTGAGACAAGCGATGTTGTCATGCTCCTACGTGTACAGCACGAACGAGATGCAGCTTTTGAAGGATATACAAACGAAGGCTATCATGCTCAATATGGTTTGACAGTGGAAAGAGAAAAACGTATGAAAGATGGTGCCATCATCATGCATCCAGCGCCTGTAAATCGCGGAGTAGAAATTGACTCGTCACTTGTAGAATGTGATCGCTCACGCATATTTAAGCAAGTTCAAAATGGTGTCTATGTAAGAATGGCCATTATCGAAAACATCTTAAAGGAGAGAAGCTAGAACATGACAAAACTTATTCAGAACGTGCAGATGTTAAACGAACAAGGTGAATTAACCACAGCAGAAATTTACATCGAGAATGGCAAAATTGTAGAAATCGGTGAACATATAGAAAACACAGCAGATCAAGTAATAGATGGAAAAGGTCATGTTATAGCGCCTGGGTTTGTTGATGTACACGTTCATTTACGCGAACCGGGATTTGAACATAAAGAAACAATTGCTACAGGTACTCAGTCTGCAGCAAAAGGCGGATTCACAACAATTTGTGCTATGCCAAATACAAAACCAGTACCAGATTCTGTAGAAAACTTAGATATGATTAATGGCTTAATCGAGAAAAGTGCAGTTGTACGAGTACTACCTTATGGTTCACTTACTGTCGCACAATCTGGTGATGCACGAACAGATTTAAAAGCATTAAAAGAACATGGTGCCGTTGCTTTTTCAGACGATGGTGTCGGTGTACAAGAAGCAGCAACAATGTACGAACAAATGAAGGATGCAGCAGCACTTGGTATGACAGTCGTTGCTCATTGTGAAGATAACTCATTAATCTATGATGGTGTAATGCATGAAGGAAAACGTAATAAAGAACTTAACTTACCAGGGATTCCGTCTATTTGTGAATCAGTTCAAATCGCGCGTGATGTGCTACTAGCAGAAGCAGCAGGTGCACACTACCATGTATGTCATGTCTCTACGAAAGAATCAGTACGTGTAGTACGTGATGCAAAAGCAGCAGGTATCAATGTAACTGCTGAAGTTTGCCCGCATCACTTGTTATTAGAAGAAATGGATATCCCATCGGATGATGCTAACTGGAAGATGAATCCACCGCTTCGTGCAAACGAGGATTGGCAAGCACTACATGAAGGATTGCTCGACGGTACGATTGATTGTATAGCTACAGATCATGCGCCACATACACAAGAAGAAAAATGTTGCGGTATGGTAGGTGCTCCATTTGGAATTGTCGGTTTTGAAACTGCTTTTCCACTTTTATATACACAATTCGTTGAAACAGGGAAATGGACTTTAAAACAATTAATCGATTGGATGACTGTTAAACCAGCAAATTTATTCAATTTACCTTATGGCAAAATTGAGGTAGGCGCATCAGCGGATTTAATCTTAATTGACTTAGAGAAAAAGAAAAAAGTTGATGCTGAAGAATTCGTTTCCAAAGGCCGAAATACACCATTTATCGGTTGGGAAGCAAAAGGTTGGCCGGTACTAACAATCTTTGAAGGCAATATTGTATGGGAGGATGCACAATGACAACAAGAAAACTCATTTTAGAAACTGGAGAAGTATTTGAAGGACAAGCTTTTGGTAGTGACAAAGGATCAGATGGTGAAGTGGTATTCACAACAGGGATGACAGGCTATCAAGAAACGCTTTCAGATCCCTCATTCTGTGGTCAAATTGTTACGATGACATATCCATTAATAGGGAATTACGGTATTAACCGTGATGATTTTGAAGCAATCGCACCAGCAATCAAAGGTTTCGTAGTTCACGAATTAGCTAAAGCACCATCAAACTTCCGAAACGAAGGAACATTAGATGACTACTTCAAGTTAAAAGATATTCCTGGTATTGAAGGAATTGATACACGCAAACTAACTCGCTTAATTCGTAACAAAGGTGCTGTTAAAGGGTATCTTTCAGCAGCAGGTGTAGAAGTGAATGTTGAAGAAGTAGTGAATCGTTTACGTAATACAACATTTCCAGCAGACCAAGTTGCTCAGGTTTCAACTAAAAGTGCTTACCCATCTCCAGGACGTGGAAAACGCGTCGTATTAATGGATTTCGGTATGAAACATGGTATTCTTCGTGAGTTAAACAAACGCGACTGTGATGTCATTGTTGTACCATACAACACAACAGCAAAAGAAGTTTTAGCTTATCACCCAGATGGCATCATGTTATCGAATGGTCCAGGTAACCCACAAGATGTACCTGAGGTAATCGAAACTGTAAAAGAACTAATCGGAAAAGTACCAATGTTCGGTATTTGCTTAGGACATCAATTATTCGGACTTGCATGCGGAGCAAAATCATTCAAATTGAAATTCGGTCACCGCGGCGCAAACCACCCGGTAAAAGATCTTCGCACAGGTCGTACAGAATTAACGTCTCAAAATCATGGCTATGCAATTGATAGTGATTCACTTGATGGAACAGATTTAGAAGTTACTCATGTTGCATTAAATGATGGTACTTGCGAGGGCTTACGTCATAAAAAATACCCAGTATTCACTGTGCAGTATCATCCTGAAGCTTCACCTGGACCTGAAGATCCTAATCACTTATTCGACGAATTTATCGAGTTAATGAATAACAATACTAGAGAGGAGCAAGAACAACATGCCTAAACGTCACGATATCAAATCCATTTTAGTAATCGGTTCCGGTCCAATCGTCATTGGTCAAGCAGCAGAATTCGACTATGCAGGTACTCAAGCCTGCCTATCTCTTAAAGAGGAAGGTTACCGAGTTATTCTGATTAACTCAAATCCCGCAACAATCATGACAGATACTGAAATTGCAGATAAGGTTTACATCGAACCAATTTCACTTGAATTTGTCTCACGTATTTTACGAAAAGAACGTCCAGATGCCATCTTACCTACACTTGGTGGTCAAACTGGTTTAAATATGGCAATAGAGCTTCATAACTCAGGTATTTTAGATGAACTAGACATTGAAATCCTTGGTACAAAATTAGATGCAATCAATCAAGCAGAAGATCGCGACCTATTCCGTAACCTAATGTATGAATTAGATGTGCCAACACCAGAGTCAGATATCATTCACAACTTAGAAGAAGCTGAAGCTTTCGTAAAGAAAATTGGCTATCCAGTAATTGTTCGCCCAGCCTTCACGCTAGGTGGTACAGGCGGCGGTATTTGCTACAATGAACAAGATCTTCATGAGATTGTTTCATCAGGTTTGAAATACTCCCCAGTAACACAATGCTTACTTGAAAAATCAATTGCTGGATACAAGGAAATTGAATATGAAGTAATGCGTGACTCAAAAGATAATGCCATTGTTGTATGTAACATGGAAAATGTTGACCCAGTGGGAATTCATACAGGTGACTCGATTGTAGTTGCTCCTTCTCAAACACTATCTGACCGCGAATACCACATGCTACGTAATGTATCCTTAAAAATTATTCGTGCTCTAGGTATCGAGGGTGGCTGTAACGTGCAACTAGCACTGGATCCTGATAGCTTCAATTTCTACATTATCGAAGTAAACCCTCGTGTATCTCGTTCATCAGCGCTTGCTTCAAAAGCAACAGGGTATCCAATTGCCAAACTAGCTGCCAAAATTGCAGTTGGCTTAACATTAGACGAGATGATTAATCCTGTAACAGGTAAAACATATGCTTGCTTTGAACCAGCACTTGACTATGTTGTAGCGAAAATCCCACGTTGGCCTTTCGATAAATTTGAAACTGCCAAACGTAACTTAGGTACACAAATGAAAGCAACTGGTGAAGTTATGGCAATCGGTCGTAATTTTGAAGAAGCTATTTTAAAAGCTGTTCGTTCATTAGAAATAGGACAAAAACATATTGAGATGAAACATGCAGAGGATTTATCAGATTCATGGATTGAAAAACGTGTAAAAAAAGCAGGAGATGAGCGTCTATTCTTCCTAGGTGAAGCGCTTCGCAGAGGCGTTACAATCGAACAAATCCATGAATGGAGTAAAATCGATTTATTCTTCTTAGATAAGTTTAAAAACATCATCGATTACGAAACAACTTTAAAAGAAAATCCAAGAGATATTGAAGTATTACGTCATGCGAAGAAAATTGGTTTTGCAGATGAAACAATTGGGAAACTATGGGGTATGACAGGAGATGAAGTATACGACTTCCGTAAAGAGCATGGCATCATCCCAGTTTACAAGATGGTGGATACATGTGCAGCTGAATTCGAATCAGAAACACCATACTTCTATGGCACATACGAAGATGAAAATGAATCCATTCGCTCAGATCGTGAATCAGTGATCGTACTTGGCTCTGGTCCAATTCGTATCGGACAAGGTGTTGAATTTGACTACGCGACAGTACACTCTGTTTGGGCAATTCAAGAAGCTGGATACGAAGCAATCATTATCAACTCAAATCCAGAAACAGTGTCAACAGACTTCTCAATCTCAGATAAACTATACTTTGAACCATTAACAATAGAAGACGTAATGCATATTATCGACCTTGAACAACCAAAAGGCGTTGTTGTTCAATTCGGTGGTCAAACAGCAATCAACCTTGCAGATAAATTAGAGGCACGAGGTGTGAAAATCTTAGGTACATCACTTGACTCAATCGACCGTGCTGAATCACGTGATCGCTTCGAGGAAGCACTTCACGAAATAGATATTCCTCAACCAATGGGTAAAACAGCTACCAATACACCCGAAGCTATTGCAATAGCTGAAGAAATTGGCTACCCAGTTCTTGTTCGTCCTTCATACGTACTCGGTGGACGTGCAATGGAAATTGTCTACAATACAGATGAATTAAAGCACTATATGGAAAATGCAGTTGAAGCATCTCCTGAGCACCCAGTATTAATCGACCGTTACTTAACAGGTAAAGAAATTGAAGTAGATGCAATTTGCGATGGTGAAAATGTTCTGATTCCAGGGATTATGGAACATATCGAACGTGCAGGGGTTCACTCTGGTGACTCAAT
>DATMJF010000346.1:0-3000 GCA_035554455.1 Rummeliibacillus sp. | reverse complement strand
TTATTTGTTAGCTCATGTCCACCACTTTTTACTTGTTTTGCTTTTTCATTGATTCCATCAAATGAATCGTATACGGAGCTTGCTTGTAAGTTTGCTGCTTCTGCTTGATCTGCCACAGTGCTACTATTTGAAAGTAAATCGCTGATTCCCTCTCCTAAATTAATACTAACTTGCCCCTCTTTTTCGTTGTTCTCAGTTACTTGTGAACTTGATTTAACTAGTTGGTTACTCGTTTCTTTCCATTGTTGGGCTACAGGTATAAGCTTTGTAATTTCGTCATTTTGTTTTTTTGCTGTTACTGATGCTTCATTTATTTGCTTAATAAGAATCGGGAAATTTTTTAAAATGTTCGATAATTCTTCGTTATAACCTATCACGTTATTATTGATGGTTTTCAAATCATCTGAAATCTTTGAAGTTGTTTGATCAATTAATGATTTTTTAACCAAAGATATGATGAAAGCTTTCATACCTTTGTTTGATAATGCATAATACAAAGAGTCTGCATTTGAACTACCAATTTTTTCAAACGTACTATTACTTAACTTTGTAAATTGATCTGGATTTGTGACATCAATATCAAAATACAATTTAAATAGAGCTTGTAATCGTTGATAATTCCAAATAGACTTAGCAACTTGATCTGGAATTTCTTCCTGAGTAGCTAAAGTTGATGTAATTTCATGATGGATAACTTCATTTGTAATTGTTTTTGTTTGTTTTGTACCATTTGGTTGCTTTGTTTCAACAGACTTAGTTTTTACTTTTTGATTGTTCTGCTCTTCTTTATTTAAAATTAATGATTTTTCCTTTGTTTTATTTTGGGGATTGGCTTGCTCTTCTTTAATTACTTCTGAGTTTTCATCTTTTTGAAGGGTTTGATCTTCAGTTGATTTAGCCGTATTATTTAGCTCTTCTTGAGAATTGTCTTCATTCTTTGAAACAGATACCCGCGAAATGACATGATGGTTGACTGCAGTAATATTTTCTTCATGTTTTTTTAAAGTCCAACTCCAATTTAAAGGTGAAAAAATATCCACACTGTAATCAGTTAAAACAAATGTAGCAGAAACTTTTATTTTCCCCTTTGATATAGCTGGCAAATCTATAACGCCTGGCTGTATATCCATAACCTTGCCATCTGGAAGTGTTAAAACAACATTCTTCGTTACAAATCCTGCTGGAGCATTAATAATAAATGTTCTATTTCCAGCTTCTTGTGCTGGAATTTTCATTTCATCTGATAATACAGTACCTTCTGTCATTAGTTTGTTTTTCATTTGCTCCATATAATACTGAATTGAAAACTGACCATTCGTTGAATATGAATGATTTTTTTCCTTTGCATATTTCTTAGCTGCGTAGATTATTTTAGATAGTTGATCTTTTGTTGATTGAGAAACATCTAAATAATTTACTTGTTCTTCATCCAAAGAAGGTAATTGATCAATGGTTTGTAGTAAGTTGTTTTCAATTGTACTTTTAGGTGCTAAAAACAAAGTATTGATTTTAGCTGTATTTTCTGGTGTAGATAAAGCATCGTTTAAAGATTCATTCACAAAATCAGCAACTTCTTTTGAAATGTCTTCATCAATTCTTTTCTTTAAAGACACCGTATATTGATTAATATTCTCTTGTGTTGAAGTTAAGTTGGTTGCAATGTCAGATGAAGCTAGTGTCATATCCTTCCCTAATTTTTGACCTAGTAATTTTTGTTCATCACTAATACTTTGGATTTTTTCTTCCGCATTATCTACTGTAACTTGATTATTACTATCATTAATTAAATTGGTAAGATTATTAAAGTTTTCATTACCTTTCACAAGATATTCTTGCATGGTTGCCATCATTTGGGAAGAAGTTGTAGCGCTATCTAAACTGTTCTTTGCATCTTTTTGAAATATGTTTAAATCTTTGTTTAGTCCATTAAAAGCATCTTTTGTAAAATTTGTATTATCATTAATTTGAGTTAAATTATTTGTATATTCTTTTATAGGGTCGTTGATATTTGTGGCATATGTTGAAGCTAATTGATCTTGTTTTTTTACTATGTTTTTCAAATTTTTTTGTGCAGATTGTAAGTTTCCAATAACACTAGCAAAAAAGACATCGATTACTTTTTCATTGAACGAGTTTAATAATTCTCCAGAAATTTTTTGTGCTTGTGCTTTAGTGATTTCATTGTCCGATTCATTTAATTTATAGGAAAGTTCAATTGGCTCTGGACTTACGTTGTCAATTGAAAGCGCTCGTTTTGTAAAGTCATTTGGTATAGTTATAGCCATGTTATAGCGTTTATCTAAAATACCATCTTCTGCTTCTGCAGAGTCGACTAAATGGAATCTATGTGTATTATTGTTTTCTAAACTCTTTTTAAATTCTTCTCCGAAGTTATATGATTTGCCGTGGTATTCAACAGGTTCATCTAGATTAACTACTGCAACATCCATTTTGAATTCTGCTTTCTCTGTTTTTTCCTTTGTTGCAGAAGAAAATGGTATGTATGCAATTATCCCTGCAAGAAGCAGAGCTAAAACGATAAAAAGCAGCAAACGATTTTTTTTTGTCATTTTTACACCTCATTAATTCCTATAAATATAATAGGACCGTCGATAACTCAACGGTCCTTAAATTACTCTACGTATATTAGTAGATTTACTACTATTTTTGTTCATCGATGAGCGAAGAGAACCCTCTTTGAATATACAATTTGGTTTATTGTAATCCGAAGTTTTTAGAAAGCTGAATGTCATGTTCTTCTACTGCGTTAGCAGTTAGATCTAGTTGGTCCTTTATAGCCTTAAGTAAATCTCTGAAGTTTTCTACTTTTGGTTTTAATTGCTCATATTGTGCATCGAATTGTTGAAAAGCTTTACCTTCCCATTCAGTACGCATTTGATCTTGCAACGCATTTAATTCAGTTAACATAGTGTCAATTTGATCACCAGATGAACCATATTTACTCGCTCTAGTTTTTAGTTGCTCTGGGGTCATACGAAT
>DATMJF010000345.1:0-5164 GCA_035554455.1 Rummeliibacillus sp. | reverse complement strand
TTTTCTTCCTATTTTATCCTAATCAATACGCTTGAATTTTTTATTTAACAGTAAGGATTAATAATAACTCTATAAAGCTATAACAGATCTAATTCACTTATAATTAGGCTTTGTTTACAATGCTGTTGATATTCCATCACTTTCGCTACAGGCGAACGTTTTATCGCAGGACTATGAATGAACCTCACTGAATTAACATCGCACGAAGAAAATGCGAATGCATTTTCGAGGAGTCGCCACCTTTCGTTCAAGTAAGAATTTATGAATAAAGGAGCGTCTATGAATTGGCGCTCCTTTTTGTATATGGTAGTGAAATACATTTTATCATTGTTCCTTTTTAACACTATTATGTTTAAGATGAGTTAACGCTACTACTTTAATCGATGTCGCCAGAATATAACCGACAACAACAATATATATAAAATACTTTTGCATTTGATTGAGAAAAATAAGATACGTAATGCAAATCATCAATATAGTGTACATTAGAATATCAAACCAAATTTTCTGTTCTTTATTCTCCATATCATTTCACCTTTCGCAAAAGGATTTACTTTATACATTGCTATACCCGATATATTCTACAATATGCATGCAAGGCCCCTCCAAAAAATTGGATTTTTTGAATTTTATACAAACTTTTCATATATAATTAATACTGCATTTACAATTTTACAATGAAGGAGAAATTAGCATGAAACCAAAACTCTTAGTTATGAGAGAAATTGAAAATCATACAATGGACCAATTAGCTGAGCACTTTGAAATCGATTACCAACCATCTTGTTCCCAAGAACAGTTACAAAACTTAATACAGGATGCACAAGCGCTATTGACGATGGGTACTCCTATTGACGAAGAGCTCATAAAAAATGCCCCTAATTTAAAAATTGTAAGTAATATAAGTGTTGGGTACGATAATTTTGATATAGATGTGATGAAAAAAGCTGGAATTATCGGGACACATACACCATACATTTTAAATGATAGTGTTGTAGATTTGACATTCGGTCTCATGTTAAGTGCTTCAAGAAGAATTTCAGAACTCGACTCTACGGTTAAAAAGGGACTTTGGACAGTAAAAGCTGATATTAACCACTACGGATTAAATGTTCATCATAAAAAATTAGGAATTATCGGTATGGGGCGAATTGGTGAAGACCTAGCAAAACGTGCTAAAATGGGGTTTTTAATGGATGTTAGCTATAATAATCGTCATAAAAGACCTGAACTAGAAGAAGAAAATATCATCTGGAAACCGTTAGAACAGCTACTTCAAGAATCCGATTTTGTCGTTATGCTTACTCCTCTTACAGAAGAAACAAAAAACTTGATCGATGCATCAAAATTTAAACAGATGAAAAATAGCGCTATATTCATTAATATGTCGAGGGGTTCGACAGTAGACGAAAAAGCATTATACAATGCCTTAAAAAATAAAGAAATCTACGCAGCAGCTTCTGATGTTTTTGTACAAGAGCCTGTTGATTCTGACAATCCTCTACTCCAATTGGACAACTTTACTGCTACTCCGCATATTGGTTCTGCGAGCCATGAAACAAGAAACAACATGGCACAACTTGCGGCAGAAAATCTAATCGCGGTTCTCATTAATGGTAAAAATCAAAATGTTGTACCTGAATTACAGTTCCTTGTTAAATAAAATGAATAGAAGCCACAGTATTCTATATATGATTACACCTATCCTGTTTGTCCAATTATCCTCACAATTTGAATTACTTCGAACAATATCTAAATGTGATGTATACTAAAAATGAGAATAAGTTGTTCATAAGAATTTTCATGTAAAGGACGTAACAATAAATGGATGTAAATAAAAGTTCAGGTAAAAACTCTGGTGTTCTTACTAATGATGAATTGGCTGTATATGAATTTGCATTTCGCGATGAATTTAATGGTATGCATATTCCTCAGGAAAAACAGGAGTATTATATTGAAAAAATACTTAATGCCAATGAGGAAGCCATTTTACATTTAAGAAAAAAAGGCGCGATTGCGATATCTAGAGAAGTCTTACAAGAAGATAATATTTTTGGGGCATAATAGGTAAAATAAACAGAAAGGTCGAACATTAACTACTATATTTTAGTTGTTGTTCGACCTTTTTATTCTATTTATTTTTTCAATTTTGGATAGCCAATTATTATAGCAACAATTGCGCAAATCCCCATCAAAATTGGATAATACGAATACTGCATCATCTCGATTGTCGAAATACCCGCAACACTTGCTGCAGCTAGAAGTTGAGGTGAATACGGCACAAAACCTTGCCATACACTAGCGAAAATATCCAGTAAGCTGGCTGATTTACGATGATCCACTTCATATTGATCTGCAATATTCTTTGCAAGAGGTCCAGTCATTAATATTGCAATTGTATTATTTGCTGTTGATATATCTGTCAGACTAACAAGTGAAGCAATACCAAACTCTGCTCCTTTTTTCGAGCGAATACGTTTTGAAATGGAGTAAAGTAAGTACTGAATACCACCATTGTGTTGAATCAATGCAACAAGTCCACTGATTAATATTGCAATAATCGCTATATCTTCCATTCCAATCATACCTTCACTTACAGCTTTGATGAATGAAATAAACGTAAATTCCCCATTGATAAATCCTATTATTCCAGAGACTAAAATACCTCCGATTAATACTTTTAATACATCCATACCGATTAGTGCAGCAATCAGTACAAGTATATACGGAATAATCGATACAATAGAATAATCATAGTTTCCTGTTAAAGTATGTTCCTTACCTTTTGTCAGGAATCCTAGAATAATTGCCGTTACAATAGCAGCAGGTATTACAATACGGAAATTCACTTTAAATTTATCTTTCATATCCGTACCTTGTGTGCGTACTGCCGCAATTGTCGTATCAGAAATGACTGATAAATTATCACCGAACATCGCACCTCCAACTACTGTCGCCATAGCAAGTGCCATTGATATACCCGTTGCATCAGCAATCCCAACACCGATTGGCGCTAAGGCTACAACTGTTCCCATTGATGTGCCCATTGAAAGGGAGATAAAACATCCAATGATAAATAGACCGACTAATAAGAAATTTTGAGGTAAATAAGTTAACCCAAAATTAACAGTCGATTGAACTGCCCCCATTTCCTTTGCCACATTCGAGAAAGCACCTGCAAGTACAAATATAACCACCATCAGCATCACATTTGCATCGCCTGCTCCCTTAGTGAAAATTTCAATTTTCTTTATCATCTTTTCTTGACGATTCATAAGAAAAGCGAGAATACAACTTACTCCTACTGCTACATTTAAAGGCATCGCCGTAAAATCATTTGCTAAAATACCTGTTCCTATAAATAAAAGTACAAATACAACAAACGGCAAAAGTGCCCATTTATTGCCTTTTTCAATCTTTTCCATGTATTAAAAAATACCCCCTACCTAGATCGGGCTAAAATTAATTAGACAGATTTAATCATACTGAAAAGATATGAATTTGTAAATTTTTTATATCTTTTGAATATTCACAGTCATAATGCAAAGAAGTATTACGATTGATGACTCAAAACAACACACAGAAAAGGATTTGTTCCTAAACAAGAACAAATCCTTTTTTCTATATGTTTTCTCGTACTAATGGTTTTTCTTTAGGTCTAAATTTTATTTTTTCTACATACATAAATCATTTCGTAACTATTTTCATCGATTGGCGTTTCATTCCAGTCTTTATATAATCCAATAATTTCAAAACCATTGTACGATAATATTCTTTCCATTTCTTTTGGAAAAACGTAGCGCAAAGTAATATGAGTTCTTTTTTCATTTAAAATATCGCCATTCATTCCTACAAATTTTCGGATGGTTGTGTAATGCTGAAGTTGAGTAAGAGCATCATAACTGCTAATCGTATAAACATCAACCTTTTGTTGTGAAACCTGGTCTATATAGCTTCTCCAGTATTCTTCTGTAGGTGGTTGTAATAATTCATCTAAACTTGGAAATCTAGTTCCGAAAATGAATAAACCTCCATCGTGCAAATGCTTATGTACGGATGATAGTAGGTCATCTTGTGCCTTATTCGTTAAAAAATGCTGGAATGAGTTGCCAATAGTAAAGATTAAGTTACTTTTCACATTTAAATTTAAATTAGTACAATCTTGCTTTTTCCACTTTATATTTAATCCAAGTTCAGATGATTTCTTTTTAGCTGCACACAACATACCTTCATGAACATCAACACCGATTAACTCATTTCCCTCTTTCGCTAAAGGAATTGTAGCTCTCCCCGTCCCACATGCAATATCAATGATTGGTCCATCAGTTGTTGATGCATACTTCTCTAAAAATTTTACATCATCATAATAAGTCCCATTCTCTTGATCATATAAATCCGTATCTTCGTATTCCTCAAAATTATCGATTATCATAGACTATTCTCCAATTCTTTTAGCAAAAATATCCTTAACAAATTTCTCTTTAAAATCCGTATATTCATTAATTCCATTTGACTTTTTCTTTATATAATCAAGTTTTATATTTAAATATTCTTTCCTGACGTCTTCATGTTCGTTTAAATAATCTCTGAAAAAGATGAGATTATTCCATAGCTCTCCATTATATTTAACCAAGTGGATAAAATGTGTTTTGACTTCATACGTATCATCTGTGAATTTTGCGAAGACAACCTCATTCGGCCTTTCAACTCGTAACCGCAAAAAACCACTTTCTTTTAGTCCTTTTATAATTTCTGTATCCACTAATTTTAAATCCTCAACACCCATTAAAATATCAATAATTGGCTTTGCTGGCATTTCGGTTATGGCAGTGCTTCCGATATGTTCAATTTGATTTTCGTTACTATTTGTATATAGGAGAATTTCTTTTTTTACCCTTGCAAATTCATTTTTCCATTCAGTTTCATAAGGCACGATTTTAACTTCATTTTTACCTAGCCCTAGTTGCATATTATTCTCCTCCATATTTTTCGATTGAACTTTGTTAAGTTGTAAAAACGAACTTTTGGAATTTATCTTCTTCCTCTGAAAATGGATAATGATTACTTTCTTCGAAAATAGTGAAAGTTGCATTAGGGATTAAATTTGCAATTTCAGCTCCGAATTTCATTGGACATTGTGAGTCAAACTTGCCAGAATAGATAG
>DATMJF010000344.1:0-3353 GCA_035554455.1 Rummeliibacillus sp. | reverse complement strand
ACAAAAAATTTTTTATTTAAGCTAGTATGGGCAAAATCCTTGTAATTATTTTTACCACAATTTTTTATTATAAAACATTTCACCTGAAAATTCTATCATTTTTTTGATATTTCCTAGATAAAACACAAAAAAACCTCCCCTAAAAGGAGGGTTGCTTACTCATATCATTGGTGTGATGATTGAATACGATGGATAATATCATTTGCTGTTTCTTCAACAGCTTTGTTTGTAACATCAATAACTTGACACCCAATTCGATCAACTACACTTTTAAAATGTACTATTTCTTCATTAATACGATCAAGTTTTGCATAGTAAGCACCATCATCTAATCCTAACGCAAGTAAACGTTCTTTTCGTATGCTATTAAGTTTTTCAGGTGAGATCACAAGACCGAAGCACTTAGTTGGATCCACTAAAAATAATTCTTCAGGCGGTTCCACTTCCGGTACAAGTGGTACATTCGCTACTTTATACCGTTTATGTGCTAAAAATTGCGAAAGTGGTGTTTTAGAAGTACGAGATACACCAATCAATACGATATCTGCTTTTAGTAATCCTCTTGGATCACGACCATCATCGTATTTTACTGCAAATTCAATCGCCTCTATTTTTTGAAAATAGTCATCATCTAATTTACGGACCAACCCCGGCTCTTCCAAAGGTTCAATTTGAAGTGTTTCCCCTAGCATTTCCATAATAGGTCCCATAAGGTCAACGGCTGGAATTTCTTTTTTTATGCATATATCGCGTAAAAATTCACGCATAACTTCTTTTACTAATGTGTAAACAATAATTGCATCCTGCTCTAATGCAAGATGAACAATTTCAGTTAATTGTTCTGTACTTTCTACATGGGGAAAACGTTGAATCTTCGTATCCTGCATACCAGGTCTAAATTGACTGATAGCTGCCTTTGTTACTAGATCACCTGTTTCTCCCACAGAATCTGAAATGATAAAAACGGATAAATTATTCATGGAAGCATCACCTCACAAATCATGATTTTCAGCAAGCGATAGAAACGCTCGTGTAATATTTGTTTTTGTCAAACGACCTATGACCTCTAAGCCATCTGGATGTTCGATTACGACAGGTAATGCATCTATTTGTCTTTCTATAAGTCTATGAGCTGCCTGAATTAAACCGTCTGTTTTAAAGCAAAATGCGATATTTGGCATCCTCGTCATGATAATATGTACGGGAATATGATTTAAATCCTGACTACCTATACTTGTACGAAGTAAATCTTTTCTTGAAAGCACACCCGTCAAATAAGAATTATGATCTACGACAAATAATGTACCCACATCTTCTAAAAACATTTGACAAATTGCATCATATACAGAAACATTCTCAGAAACTACAACCGGAATCGATTGGAAGTCTTTCACCTTCATATTCGTCATGCTATCGACAACAGCTTGGTTTGTCTTTTTACCAGAGTAAAAATAACCAACACGCGGTCTAGCATCCAAAAAACCTGCCATTGTTAAAATGGCTAAATCTGGTCTTAGTGTCGCTCTAGTCAGTGAAAGACGCTCAGCTATTTGTTCCCCAGTTATAGGGCCATTTCCCTTTACAATTTCTAAGATCTCTTCCTGACGTTTGTTGAGTTCTATTGGACTCACCGCCTCAAAAAGTGTTATACTCATTCCCAATTATTATATACTACTTTCGAATATATTGCGAAGAAAAGAATCGCATGTTACAATGTCAACAAAACAAATAAGCGATGAACGGTCAATAAGTATGATTTCATCATAAAGCGAGTAGAGATAGTGAAAGTCTACACGAAATCAGAAAAAGGCAGCCGGGAGCTAACTTTTTGAAAGAGGATTACTTTAGTAATCAATCGGGGTGGAACCGCGGGTCAATAGCACTCGTCCCCGGGTACAAATTATGTGCCCGGAGACGGGTGCTTTATTATTTAATGGAGGGATAATCTAATGACAAAAACAATGGAAAGCATCGTAAGCTTAGCCAAACATCGTGGCTTCGTCTTCCCTGGTTCAGAAATTTATGGAGGCTTAGCAAACACTTGGGATTACGGTCCACTTGGTGTTGAACTTAAAAACAATGTAAAAAAAGCATGGTGGCAAAAATTCGTTCAAGAATCACAATATAATGTTGGTCTTGACGCTGCTATATTAATGAACCCAAAAACTTGGGTAGCATCTGGTCACGTTGGTAACTTTAACGACCCTATGATTGACTGTAAACACTGTAAAGCTCGTCACCGTGCAGATAAATTAATCGAAGACGCTGCACTTGCTAAAGGTGAAGAAATTATCGTTGATGGTATGCCTTTCGATAAAATGGCAGAAGTCTTAAAACAATATGACGTTCACTGCCCTGATTGTGGCGAACAAGATTTCACTGAAATTCGTCAATTCAACCTAATGTTCAAAACATTCCAAGGTGTTACAGAAGAATCAACAAACGAAATTTTCCTACGCCCTGAAACAGCACAAGGTATTTTCGTTAACTTTAAAAACGTTCAACGTTCTATGCGTAAACGTACTCCTTTTGGTATCGCACAAATCGGTAAATCATTCCGTAACGAGATTACTCCAGGTAACTTCACTTTCCGTACACGTGAATTTGAACAAATGGAACTTGAATTCTTCTGCAAACCAGGTACAGAACTAGAATGGCATGCATACTGGAAAGAATTCTGTAAAAACTGGTTATTAAACTTAAGCATGAATGAAGATTCTATGCGCCTTCGCGATCATGAAGATGAAGAACTTTCTCACTACTCAAATGCTACAACTGATATCGAATTCAAATTCCCATTCGGTTGGGGCGAACTATGGGGCGTTGCTTCTAGAACAGATTTCGACTTAAAACGCCATATGGAACATTCATCAGAAGATTTCACATATATCGATCCAATTTCAAACGAACGTTATGTACCATATTGTATCGAACCATCACTTGGTGCTGACCGTGTAACATTAGCATTCTTATGTGATGCATATGATGAGGAAGAATTAGAAGGCGGAGATTCACGTACAGTACTTCGATTCCATCCTGCACTTGCACCATTTAAAGCAGCTGTATTACCACTTTCTAAAAAATTATCAGAACAAGCTACAGATGTTTGGGCTGAATTACGTAAAGCATTCCCAGTAGACTTTGATGAATCTCAATCAATCGGTAAACGCTACCGTCGTCAAGACGAAATTGGTACACCATTCTGTATCACATATGATTTTGATTCAGTTGAAGACGGTCAAGTAACAGTTCGTCACCGTGACTCTATGGAACAAAAACGTATGCCGATCGTTGATGTTAAAGCCTATATTGAAAAGCATTTAGCATTCTAATTTAATACTTTATTAGTAAGG
>DATMJF010000343.1:0-2043 GCA_035554455.1 Rummeliibacillus sp. | reverse complement strand
TTATACTCCTGATTTTGTAAAAAATGAATACCAAAAACACTCTATTCAGGACATGGCTGTTTTCATCTCACATGGCACAATGGACATGGCTCTTCCATATCAATGGGGAGAAGCTAGTCGTGATTTCTTCACTGAACAAAGTGCGAATGTAACATTTAAAAGTTTCGAAGATGGTCATGGTGTAACACCTGAGGTGCAACAAGCATTAATTGCATTTTTAAAAGAAAACATGTAGAAAGCTAATATCTAAAAAACTATTTTCTCAAAAGGAAAATAGTTTTTATTTTTGCCATAAATATCTACTTGATTAATACTAATTCAATTGTTATATACATAAAATTACACGTTAATAGTGCTATACTATTATATATATTATAGATTGAAAATAAGTTCAATCATTGGTAGGAGGAAGCAATAGCGATGTTTAAAGATAAACTATTGAAATCAGTAGTTGCAGGGAGTATCGTATTTTCAACGATTACAACAGTTTCTGTTTCCAATCATTTTGAAAATGCAACTCTTCAAGCGAAAGCAGCAGCTGCTGCAATCTATGAAACAACAGATAAGGTGAACTTGAGAAAAGGACCTGGCGTTGATAAAGCGTTAATCACCACTTTAAAAAAAGGAAATAAAGTTACTTTAATTACAACTAAAAAAGTCAATAATGTAAAATGGGCAAAAATAAAATGGAATAATACAATAGGATGGATTTCATCAAGTTATTTAAAAATAAGTAAAGATAATAGCCCTTTTATCAAAGATAAAGTCACAATAGAAAATGTTAATGGAAAATATAAAACAACTGCTAATGTTAATATGCGAAAATCAACTTCAATGAAAGCAACAATTTTAGTAACTTTACCAAAAGATGCAACTATAACAATTACTAAGATCAAATCAATCAATTATGTCAAATGGGCATATGGTAGTTACAATGGGCAAAAAGGTTGGATTTCATATGCTTACTTGGAGAAAGTAAATGAAAAACCAACAAAACCTGAAAAGCCTGCTACTACTTTTGATAGTATTATTTTAGATGAAGATACAGATGTATATCCCAATGCTAATGATAGTGAAGAAGTTGTAGCAACAATTCCTGCTGGGATTGAGTTACAGATTGAAAAAACAGTAATCGTTAAAAAGATCAAATGGGCAAAGGTACAAAATGAATATGTTCAAGGTTGGATCGTTCTTCCATCCGTTGATGAACAATCCAAATGAGCAAATAAAAACATTAATGTTTTCAAATAATTGTTGACATTTGTAATTATTATCTTTAAGATTACAATAAATAAACGGTTCGAAGAGGTAGCAGCTTCGGTAGCGAAGTTGGCCTTATGAGTTGAGATTAGAAATGATGAGAATAGCCTAGAAATTGAAGAATAAGAGTAGTAGCATATTGAACATTGCTAAGAGAGTCAGCGGTTGGTGCAAGCTGATCAATGTGATATGTGAATGGACTTATGAGAGCATCCGTCAACACATTGTTAGTAGCGGATGACGATTAATCCTCGTTACGGATAGTTAAGCGGAAGTTTTTTAAACTTCAACTTGAGGTGGCAACGCGGTCTATATCGTCCTCATGAAAGAATTCTCTTTCATGAGGGCTTTTTTATTTAGGCTCTATAATTTGATATTGTTAAATTTCTTTGGCTTCTTACTTGAGCAAAAGGCGGAGACTCCTACGAGAATGTGACGAGGGCACTGAAAAAGTAATAATGGATGTAAATTTATGATAAAAATCTGGTATAGCTATCTTAGTTGAAGTGGAATTAGCGGAGACTCCTGTGGGAAAACGAGCTAGACGAGACCCCGGAGCGCAGCGAGGAGGCTCGTCAGTTCGCCCACGGAAAGCGGAGCTAATTCCACTTCATTCAATAGCAGATATATACTATAAATATATGTATTACTACACTTTTTCAGTGGCCTCAATCTTGCAACTTGAGCCCTGATGAAGTCGCGACGAAGCGGCACAAGGCTTGCCTGCGGAAAGTGCCAGAGACCTTATCTTTTAATATTACTTTAAACTTTTTAATGGTAGAC
>DATMJF010000342.1:0-6337 GCA_035554455.1 Rummeliibacillus sp. | reverse complement strand
GATTGTTTTTGTACAATTAGTGTTGCGTTAGTTGGCGTTTTTCCACGATAAAATCTATCTTGAGAATATTGAATGTTATGTTTTTCTAATGCATGTTTAAATAACAATAATGTATGCATTGTAGGATTTGGAACAGTAATCCATTCTTTCCAACTCTTATTGATTGGCAAATTCCCGCTAACAACCACTTTATTTTTCCTATATTCTCGTTCAATCTTTAACGTACTATATTGATTTGCCGCAACTGTTTTAGCATTATTTTCAATGACTAATTCGCCCAATTCAGGTGTAATCGTAAGACCTGGCTTCTCCCCAATTTTCTCACCTAGTGCTTCAACAATAACTGTGCCAGAATCATAATCACTATCTGGTGAAAGTGTTAATGCCGTAATCGGCGCTGCATAATAATAAGACTCATCATCCTTTTTAATATCTGGTGTGAGTAAATCTTGATCAAACCAGAAATCATCACCAATAATTCGACCATCTATTTTCTTGATTCCTTGATCAGCAAAAAATGAAGCAAATTGGTCAAGATCTTCAACAGTTAATGTAGGGTCACCAGTACCTTGTATATAAAGATCACCATGCAGTATTCCATTTTTCACATTACCAGTAGTATAAATATTCGTCCTAAATCGATAATTTTCACTTAATTCAGTTAATGCAGCAGCACTCGTTAACAACTTCATATTAGAAGCTGGCTTTTGCTGCCTATTCCCATTGAAATCATAAATGACTTTTCCATATTCATCTCGAATTGCGATACTTACTTCAGCTTTAGCCATTTTTTCATTTACAATTTTCTTGACTGATTGATCGAGTCTTTGAATTGTTGAAGTATTTGCTTCAGCTGATGCATGTACACTTATCAAACAAAAAACGAGCATACACGAAACTAGAAGCATGCTTATCTTTTTTTGCATTTGATCTCTCCTCGATGGTAGAATATCCTAACTTTTAAGGTGATATTTCAATTGTGAATTTGGAAGCTAGGGAATTAACACGACTATTTTGCCCATTTTAAAGAACAAAATTACATCGGAAGAAAAATTATCATTTTTTATTTACTTCATAACATTCGATCCATTTTCCCATAGACATTCGAGCTACTAACTCTCCTATCAAATCGTAAGGAATATTCTTGGTACTTGTAAATCGAATACAGCTTTTCCCCATATTTAATTTTGTCGGCACTCTTTTACTATATTCGTCTTGGAACCATTGTAGTAATTTTGCATTTCCGTAGATCCCCATATGATAAAGTGCAATATGTCTTTTCTGTACACCTAAACTGATAAATGGCAACGGCGTATTCGGCGTTACATGATAACCACTTGGATAAGTCGCTAAAGGTACAACATATGAAATCATGTTATATTGCATCGTTTTTTCAAAACCCTCTGGTATATTGTCATCAACAACATTCATAAGTCGCATAAATGCATCTTTCCATTTATCATCAATCGAATTAATATACTCTTCAAACATAATATATCCCCTTTTTCTAATTCAAATAGATTGTTTTTTATTGAAATATTTTATAATTATAGGTTCTCTCTCCTATAACCATAACAAAAACGTCCGAACTCAATCAATGAATTCGAACGTTTTTTGTTAATACTTATATTTGTAGATTGACAATAAATCCATTAAAATTCAAATAAAGGTGTTTGTTTTTCAATAACTATACTATAGTAATAAGAGGATAATATGTTCAATATATGAGCATATTATCCTCTTTCTGGGTATATATTAGATTTATTATATGGACTTTAATAATTGTGTATAGTATGTCTATTATATCTCTTAAAGACTATTATTGTTGGAGGACGTATCCCTATATCTGCACATATTTGTATTACAGGATTATCGCTTTTCTGGCATACCATCTCGTGTAATTATGTTAGTCCACATTTGATCAGGAATTCCTAATTTACTTTTGCTATCTCGAGGCAGGATGGTCACAATATTTTCTTCCCTGCCTTCCTCTACTTTTTTAACCCAATCTGGTTCCATTAATACTTCTCTACCTAATGCAATGAGAGGTACGTCTTTCTCCAATACTGCTAGCGCTTCATCAGGTGTATGAATGGATCCTAGTGAAATAAAACTGGTTCTGCCAGCAATGACATCTCGAAAGATTTCTGTTCGTGTTAATGTTCGATTTGAGCCGCTCCGAGGTAGAGACCACACATTCTTTACAGAAAGATGTAAATAGGAAAGCTCTTGGTCAGCCAATCTATTTACAAATGCTACGGTATCATCCATCTTTATACCCGATTCCTCCGGTTCTTCAGGTGAAAATCGATAGCCTATAATAAACTGCTTACCAGCATAATGATCACGTAAACGTTTCACTTCCTCTATAACTGCAAGTGGAAAATTCATTCTTTTCTCCAATGTACCTCCCCAATAGTCGCTACGGTGATTAGAATAAGGAGAAAAAAATTGTTGAATTAAATATCCATTCGCCCCATGAATTTCTACACCATCAAATCCCGATTTGATGGCTAAATGGGTTGCTCTACCAAAGTCTTGAATGGTAGATAAAATTTCATCTTGACTCAGTTCACGAGGGATATATTCTTCTCCGGCTTCTTTATAAATGCTTGCTACTACACCACTTGGACTAACCATTTGTTCTCCACCTGTATAGCCTGGAAGAGCTTCACTGCCACCATGGTGAAGCTGCAAAATTGCTTTTGCACCTTTTGCTTTAATTGAATTTGCTAGATCTGTAAGACCGCTGATACTTTGCTTGTCATACACTTTCATTTGTCTAGGAAAGCTTGTAGCTACAGGTGAAATCGTAGCTGCAGCTGTAATAAACATACCTGGCCCTGCTGCTCTTCTTCTATAGTAGGCAAGCTCTTCGTCGGAAACACACCCGTCCTCTTGACCTGAGTAAGTTGTCATAGGTGCAACTACAACCCTGTTTTTAAGAATCGTTCCATTGGAAAGATTATACGGAGATAGTATCTTGTTATATTTTTGTTTCATCTTTGTATTCATTCCCCAATCATTCTATTTTTCTAAAGCTGAATCTATTGTATTTCTGATTTTCCCATAAGTAAAATGAATGTTTTTCATTTATTGCATTTGACTTTCTAATATATAATTAAAAGAAGAAGGAGATGAGAAATGTTGAATTTTTTTCAGTTGGAAGTCTTTTTAAAAGTTGTAGAGAATGGAAGTTTTACAAGAGCAGGAGACCAAATAGGACTTACTCAATCAGGAGTCAGTCATAATATAACAGCGCTAGAGACAGAACTTGGTGTGGAATTATTAAAACGCGGACGAAATGGAGTATCTTTAACCACTGCGGGTGAGTATATTATCCCTCACATACGTGCAATTTCTGAAAATATGGCACATATTGAGCAAAAGGTTGCAGCTGTGAATGGGATGGAAATGGGGAAGCTTTCAATTGGGAGTTTTCCAAGCTTTACTGCCAGGTTTATACCGTTTTTGTTTTCTATCTATAAAGAAAAATTCCCTAACATTGAGGTAAGGCTTTATGAAGGAGGTTACGATGAAATCATAAAATGGGTGGAAGAGGGAACAGTGGAATTTGGTTTTGCAGCATTGCCAGTCAAAAACGTGGAATTTATTCATCTGCTAAATGACCCTTTATCCGCCGTGATATACGAAGGCCACCATTTTGAAAAGAATTCTATTATCAATTTAGAAGACTTTGTTGGAGAAAGCTTTATTATGTTGCGATCTGGCTGTGAAACACTGATAGAAGAAAAATTTCGTGAAGCAAAGATAAAACCAACCATTTCATACGATATTAAAGACAACCAAACAGTACTTTCAATGGTTGCAGGAAAGCTAGGAATTACCATTATGCCTCATCTGGCCTTACCAAAAAAACTAAAAGATATACGTAGTCTGCCGCTGAATCCAGAGATATTCAGAGAGATTGGATTGGTTAAGAAATCAGCAAAAGAACTAACTCCAGTCGCAAAAGAATTTTCCAAGATTGTTCAAGACTATTTTATAAACCATTAATATAAATATTCTCTTAAATTTCAGAACATTTTTCAGCAAAACAGTGAAAATTTCAAGTCTGATTAAAGTTAGACTTAATATAAATGCTAATGGGTAATAAATAGCAAATAGAGATTTATTGAAAGGTTTTATTGAATTTATAATTGCTAGCGGGAGGGAATTCAGAGTGCTTACTGTTGAGATTAGAAGGCCAAGAATTGAGAACATTAAAGAGTTAAATCATTTCTTTAGGGTAGTGATTACAGACACGTTTACTAAAGAAGGTATCGGAGAGAAGTTGGATGACATAGAAGAAGAAATCGAAGCTAAGCAAAAATACTTAGAAAGTGATTTTGAAAGTAATGGGGAAAATCGATATTTTTTGATTGCTTTATATGATGATAAAATTATTGGTTCGATCGAATACGGTCCAGCAAGCGAGTTGATATGCAATTGTACAAAAAATGCTTTAAATAATCTAATTGAGATTGGTACAGTATTTGTTCATCCTGACTATCAGAGGAATGGGGTAGGTAATTTACTCTTAAATTCAATGTATATTACTATACAACAGAGGGGCATAGAAGAATTTTGTTTAGATAGTGGATATATTCGTGCACAAAAAATCTGGAAAAAGAAATTTGGAGATCCTGATTATTTGTTAAAGGATTATTGGGGCGATGGATATGATCATATGATTTGGAGAATCAAGGTCAAAAATTTATTAAAATAGGTTTTTTTCCACTTGTTCAGCCCCTTCCTAAAATCGCGGGCACTGAAAATAGATTTTATTCCTAATTTTTATAGTACAAATCTGCTATAACATGAAGTGGAATCAGCTTCGCTTTCCGCGGGCGAACCGACGAGCCTCCTCGCTGCGCTGTGGGGTCTCTCTGGCTCGCTTTCCCGCAGGAGTCTTCGCTGATTCCACTTCAACAATAATTGCATGCGATTTTCATTCTCCTATCCGCTAAATTTTGAATTGTATCCGCGTTCTAAACAATTTATATCCGCAAAACATTTCCTAATTAACGATCCTGTTATTTAGAAAATGTAAAAGGAAGATGATTGAGATTATCATCTTCCTCTTAGTAATTATAATTGCCCTGCCATGACTTCTACAATTTCATCAATAGCTGGAATTGTTCCTGATTTATTTTGCACTAAGATACTGAAGATATAAGGTTTTCCACTACTTCCTATTAGATAACCACTCAGTGTATTGACACCACTTAATGATCCTGTTTTTGCAATAACTTTTCCAGCTGTAAGTGGTGATTTTAGACGATTGCGTAGTGTACCTCCCACCATTCTTTCTGAGTTTGCAGCAACTGGTAGACTATTAAAATATGTGTTCAACCATTTCTCCTTTTGAACAGTGAACAAAAGATGAGTTAAATTGATACTCGATACTCGATTACTATGCGACATACCTGAGCCATCTTCAAAAGACCATTCTTCAATATTCAAATGACGGGATTTTGCATATTGTCTCAATACTTTTAAACCTGCTTCTGTACTACCTTTATGCATTTTTACTTTTCCCATTGTCTTTACTAAAATATCCGCAATTCCATTATTGCTTAATTTCATATACGGAGTCATCAATTGAGAGAGTGGCATTGATTGTTTTTGAGCAATTAATTTTGCACTATTAGGTGTTTTTGCACGATACAGCTTGTCCTTTGAATATTGAATATTCTTTTGTTCTAATAAATGCTTGAACATTGTTATTGTGTAATTTGTTGGATTTTGAACTGTCACCCATTCTTTCAAACTTTTATTTAACGGTAAATTTCCACTTACTACAATTCGATTTGTTCTAAATTTACGTTCAATTGTTAAAGTATTTTCCTTGCCAGCTTCAACTGTCTGTCCATTATTTTCAATGACTAAATCCCCTAGTTCAGGTGTAATCGTAAGAGATGGTTTCTTTCCTACCTCTTCCCCCTTCCCTTCTACTATAATCGTACCAGAATCATAATCACTATTTGGTGAAGTAGTTAATGCGGTAATTGGAGCAGCATAATAATAAGATTCATCATCCTTTGCAATACCTGGTGTCAATAAATCTTGATCAAACCAATAGTCATCTGCCACAATTCGACCATCAATTTGTTTAATTCCTTGAGCTGCAATACTTCCAACAAATTGTTCGAGATCTTCTTTATTTAAAGTTGGATCACCTGTACCTTGTAGATAAAGATCCCCCTTTAATACGCCATTTTTTACTTTACCTGTAGTAAAAACATTTGTTTTAAATCGATAGTTTTGTCCTAAAACCTCTAAAGCTGCAGCACTTGTTAGCAGCTTCATATTAGATGCTGGCTTTTGTTTTTGA
>DATMJF010000341.1:0-2153 GCA_035554455.1 Rummeliibacillus sp. | reverse complement strand
ATCAAGATTCAATTGAAAAGTTTGATCAATTACGTTTTATGAATCGTTATATGTACTGATGATCAAATAAGGGGTGATAGGATGTTAGTTGAAGAAATAATGAATACCAATGTCATTACATTACAGCCATCTCATACGATAAAAGATGCAGTCAAAATTATGAAAGAGCATAAAATTCGACATTTACCAATCACTGATAATCATAACAAATTAGTGGGACTTATTACAGAAAGAGATCTAAAAAATGCACTCCCTTCCTCTCTTTTAAAAAATAAAGATGAGAGTGTATATGAACAAACATTAGAAACCATAATGATTTCGCAACCAATTGTAGGGCATCCACTTGATTTTATCGAAGAAGTAGCATTGATTTTATATGAACACCGGATTGGTTGCATGCCTATCGTTAGCGGAGGGCAGTTAGTCGGTATAATTACAGGTACAGATTTATTGTACACATACATTGAAATTACAGGTGCCACAAAACCTAGTTCTCAAATTGAAATCCGAGTTTGCGATAAAATTGGTACACTTCAAGAAATTACCCAAATTTTCACAAACCATCATGCAAGTATTTTAAGTGTGTTAGTTTATCCTGATACACAAGATGAGAAACAAAAGATTCTATCAATTCGTGTAACAATCATGAATCCTCTTCCAATAATTGATGATTTACGCAAGGAAGGATTTGATGTGCTATGGCCAAATATGCCGGGCATCAATCGCCACTAAAAAAAGCGGTTTTTGTTTATTCAACAGATCAATTAGACTATAAATTCTCTGATACACACCCATTTAACCAAAAAAGGCTTCAATTAACAGTAGACCTTCTCGCAAGCATTAAGGCACTAGACGAAGTCGATATTGTAAAGCCTCGTACTGCTACCTTGGAAGAACTTCTTCTAGGGCATGATCTTCGCTACATAGAGGCTGTTAAAATGGCGGGACATGGCGAACTTACAATCAATCAAGGCGAAGCTTTTGGAATCGGAACTGAAGATACTCCAATATTCCCCAATATGCATGAAGCGAGTGCAAGGATTGTCGGTGGTACACTTACAGCTTGTGATTATGTCATGCAAGGTAAGTCGCAACATGCATTGAACCTTGGAGGAGGTCTTCATCATGGCTTCAAAGGTCGAGCGTCTGGATTTTGTATTTATAATGATAGTACTGTAGCAATCAAATATATGCAGGAGAAATATAATGCACGTGTTCTATATATTGATACAGATGCTCATCATGGTGATGGTGTACAATGGAGTTTTTATGACGACCCAAACGTTTGCACTGTCTCGATTCATGAAACAGGTCGTTATCTATTCCCTGGAACTGGAGCTGTTACAGAAAGAGGAAGTGGACAAGGCTATGGAACATCTTTTAATTTTCCTATTGATGCCTTCACAGAAGACGAATCCTTTTTAGATGTCTATAGAACCGCACTACGTGAAATTACAGCTTTCTTTGAACCTGATGTTATTCTATCTCAAAATGGTGCAGATGCTCATTATTTTGATCCATTAACACATCTTTACGGAACGATGAATATTTATAAAGAAATTCCCAAACTTGCACATGAATTGGCACATGAATTTTGTGGTGGTAAATGGATTGCAGTTGGGGGTGGTGGTTATGATATTTGGAGAGTAGTACCTCGTGCATGGTCACTTATATGGACAGAAATGACCGATCAACCAATGCCTACTGGTGAACTTCCTCAAAATTGGCTTGATAAATGGCAAAAAGAGGCACCTGTGACCCTTATTCCAACCTGGATGGATCCCGATAAGCTATATGAACCGATTCCTAGAAAAGCTGAAATTACGGAAAAAAACCATCAAGTTCTCGAAAAAGCGTTGTATCAAATCCGATCAGAAAAAAGCAAATCTATCTAGTCACGCTAACTAGGTAGAAATTTTCAGCTTATAAGTTTTAAAAATTATCAAGCGTGTTGATTAGGATAAAAAAGGAAGAATATTCTTCTGTAATTATACTTTCAAGGAGCTTGTGTCTCATTGTTTATTGATTGTAGCGGAGGATTGCTCGACTCCCGCGGGAAAAGCGTGGCAGCTGAGACCCTGCACGTAGCGTAGCGAAGGAAGCGGCTCAGCGCACGCCCGCAGGAAAGCGAGCAATCCGTAGCGGGTATCGGT
>DATMJF010000340.1:0-4085 GCA_035554455.1 Rummeliibacillus sp. | reverse complement strand
AAAAGCTAACGTTATTTACATTGTAAGCAGATGGTAGGTCTTTTCCATCACTTGTGTAATATAAGCCAGTATCACGTTTCGCTAATGTATCTGGTTGTGCTGAGTAAGAAACGCCTAAACGCGCTACTTGTTTACCATTCTCCATAATAGCTCCATCTTCAGTAAGTTGGAAATCATCGTTTTGTAATGTGATTTTCTTACCTTGATCTGAGAGAACATAAAATCCTTGTGCATTTACTAAGTTACCTGCTGCATCTAATGTAAAGTTCCCGTTACGAGTGTATGCTTCTCCACCTGTCGGATTTTGCAGACGATAGAAGACAGCACCTGGTTTTCCCGTTTCCTTATTGATCGGCAAATTGCCATCTACTAAGGCAATATCTGTAGGCAACTCAGTTTCCGTAATTTGACCTTGTGAATAGTCAGGTAATGTTTCTTGCATGTAAACACCTGTGCCAAGTGTTCCTATTTGATTTGCTGAACTTCCTTCAAAACCATTTTGAACATTAGGAGAACCACTTTTTGTAATACGCGACATCAGCATTTCTGGAAATGAGCGAATCGTCGATTGATCTGCTTTATATCCTGGTGTATTTGCATTTGCAATATTGTTCGATAAAAGTTCTGTGCGGCGTTGTTCAGTAATCATGCCGGAAGCTACTGTATAAAATCCACGAAACATCGATTTCACCCTTTCAATAAAAAATGTAATTAGTTTTTGATAAAGTAACTTTTTATTAATTTTAAGACGAATGAGTCAATTTCATAAGTGCTTTTCTAGTTAAAAATCTAGTATTTACTTAGTATGCCGCTCCAGATGGCGCTTTCCGCGAGCGAGCGTTGAGCCTCCTCGGAAGCCCGTACCGTGCTTCACTGCGGGGTCTCACCTGTCTCGCTTTCCCGCAGGAGTCGCCATCTTCCGCTTCTTAGACAATCTTCTAATGTATATGGCATATAACAATGGCCCATTTAATGTTCGTGTTTTTTATCAAATCTTTGCATTATGAAATTGACTCAAATAGAAAAATGGTTGCAAAAAGTTTTTTCAAAAAAATTTTATCACTTATTTTATTTCGGCTATTATTTCCGACGTTTTGGTGCTTTATCGATATTTTCTAGCATAAGGCCAGTTCCTTCAGCTACACAGTCCATTGGATTTTCTGCGATAAATACAGGTACTTTTAGTTCTTCAGTTAATAAGTGGTCTAAGCCATGTAATAACGCTCCACCACCTGTAACCATTACTCCACGATCAATAATATCTGCTGATAGCTCTGGTGGCGTTTTTTCAAGTACGTTTTTAGCAGATTGTACGATTAAAGCAATAGATTCACGTAATGCTTTTTCAATTTCGTGAGAATGAATTTCGATTGTTCTTGGTAAACCTGTTACAAGATCGCGACCACGTATTTCCATTCCCTCATCTCGGCCATCTGGATATACTGTTCCGATTGTTATTTTAATATTTTCTGAAGTACGTTCCCCAATTAATAGCTTGTACTGTCTTTTAATATATTGGAGGATATCATTATCAAATACATCTCCAGCGACTTTAATGGATTCAGATGTTACAATATCACCCATTGACAGTACTGCAACGTCGGTTGTACCACCACCGATATCAATCACCATATTACCGCTTGGTTGGAAGATATCCATACCTGCTCCAATTGCTGCTACTTTTGGCTCTTCTTCTAAGTATACATTGCGACCACCTGATTTTTCGGCTGCTTCACGAATCGCTTTTTGTTCAACACTTGTAATATTTGTAGGGCAACAAATCAAAATTCGTGGCTTTGACATAAAACCTGATATATTTAACTTATTAATAAAATATCTTAGCATTGATTCTGTTACGTCAAAATCAGCAATTACTCCATCTTTTAATGGACGAATAGCAATAATATTACCGGGTGTTCTACCGACCATTTTGCGTGCTTCTTCTCCAACGGCTAATACCTTATTCGTATTTTTGTCGATTGCAACAACAGATGGCTCGTTTAATACGATTCCTTTGCCTTTTAAATGAATAAGTACATTCGCTGTTCCTAAATCGATTCCTATATCTTTAGAAAACATGTCGTTTCCCCTTTCTTCATATCTCAATAATCACCATAAAAAATATATATGTATCTAGAATATTTTAACATAGCAACAGGTTAATTACATCTAATTATTTCAACGAACCATAGGTAATTTAGTCTATCAAAAAAGACTTTTCACACAATACTTTTCTTCTTATTATGCCTTACTATTTGCTCTTTTAAACTAAGGATTTGAGTTATTAATCTTTCGATTCATTCTTTTAAAATAAAAGATAGAAAAAGACACCCTCGCTAATCATAATGCGAAGGTGTCTTTTTTTCTGCATTGCGTGTTAGCCATTTTTGGCGCGTTGCTTCTCCACCGCGAATATGACGGATGGATTTGTGATAAGCTAAAATTTCGCTTACATCTTTCGCTAATTCCTCGTTTACCTGAGATAATCTCTCGGTGAGATCCTTATGAATGGTACTCTTAGAGTAACCCGTCTTTTGTGCTAAGGCTCTCACAGTTTGTTGCGATTCTTTAAGCATAAAACCAAGTTTTAGACATCGATTGCGAATATGTTCGTGCACATTCTCTTCCTTTCCACAATGTACGAACGTTTCTTCACATTATGTCTAAAACCTTTTGCTTAGAACCTTGATGCGGGAATTATCTAAAATGCAAGTAAACTTTTTGGATTGATGTGTTTACCTTCTTGCATTACTTCAAAATAAAGATGTGTACCAGCAGTTGGATTCCATTCATTTGAGATGGCTTTTCCAAGGCTTTGTCCTTGGTCTACCTTGTCCCCTTTTTTAACAGAGATTTCACCAACAGAGCTGTATTTTGTTGTCATACCATTAGCATGAGATATAGTAATATAGTTCCCAACGAATGGATCATTCTTTACTTCTTCAACTGTTCCACTAAGTGCAGCAAGAACATCGAAACTTTCACCGTTGTTTACTGCAATGGCAATGCCATCACTTGTAGTGAAGGTTTGGTTGAATACGAGTAATGCACCTTCTCTAGATTCTTCACTCGCTTCAACATCATAGTAGTCCTGTAATACTTTTGCATCTTTTAAGAGTGCTTCTTTAAATGGATACTTCAAGGATTCTGCAGTTGCGTTTGTTTCAACAGACGGACTGTTTGGACCATTAGTAGCTGTTAAATTACTAGTACCTGTCTCTTTAGACGAGTTAGTAAATGCCGAGTATCCCCAAACACCTGCAACTAAAAGAATTGAAAAGCTTGCGTAAATTACTGGCCAGAACCAGCGTTGTTTTGTAACATTTGATTTTTGTGGAGTAGGTTTTTGTTTATTTTCCTCTCTCATTTTCATCACCTCATTTGCTATTGTTGTCAATAGCTTGAGAGTTTAAACATAGAGAAGAAGATTTTTTTAGTTTTTCTATTTTTACTTGTTGATAGAAATGTTGTAAGATCTCTTTCGCATTAGCCCCCTTTTCTGCGAGTGCCGTTGCACCGTATTGGCTCATACCCACACCATGACCATATCCTGTTGTCTTTACTTGAATTATTTTCTTTTTAGTATTCCAATTAATAGTGAAATCTGTAGATGCTAGTTGAAGTTTTTCGCGTACTTCTCTACCTGACCATTGAAAGTCTCCTGTTTTAATTGTTTCAACTCGTCCTGAATTATTACGATAGATTTTAACATTTTGTATTTGTGCTTTTGTCCATTGTTGATTGAATACTGCATTCCACTGTTGTAACGTAAAGCTGTAGTTCGTGTGATATCTTGGAGATTCTTTTTCATTCGATGGAACGGAAACAGATTGTAGATATGGGATTGATTGTCCACTATAGCTTTTTGCACTTTCAGTTTGTCCGTTACTAGTTGAAAAGAACATAGCTGTGATAAGTTCATCTTTGTAAACTAATACTTGTCCTTTAGTTGCTTGTACAGCTTTACGGATTTTCTTTTCATTTTTCATAAAGCTTGTACCCCAGTCTTTTTTTCTTTGCTCCTCGTCCGCAAAGGCTTGAGCCGAGACATTTGGCTCTATGGCATTTTCGCCAAAATTCGTACG
>DATMJF010000339.1:0-12273 GCA_035554455.1 Rummeliibacillus sp. | reverse complement strand
ATATGTTCGAACATTTCTTTCCGATCAATCATACCATCCGTAAAAATACCAATAGCCCCTACATTCTGACGAGTATCTAATTGATGTACAAAATCATCCATCACGGGGCCTAATTCACGACCATTCTCTATTTGTACCGCTATTTCTCTTGGTAATGGAATTTGAGCTCCAGCAGCAGTTAGTACTTGTCCATTTGATAGAGCCAATGCCCCCCAATTACATAAGTACATGATGTTATCAATCTTCGTGACGCCACCCTCTAAACCAAAAGCAATATCAGCATTTGTTTCCGCCAAAGTCTTCTTAGCACGATTCATTGCACCTAATCTAGTTTCTTCAGTTGATATTGGTTGTGCAGAAACACCTGAATCTACTGCAATATGTTCGAATGTCAATATATCATGAAAATGTTTAGTGACTACGGAAAGTACTGCGCCTACTTTTGCTTTATTTGTCGTACCAATTCCTACTTTCATCTTGACACTTCCTTCGTTATAAAGTGAAACTTCCATCAGTGGGGCTTCTTCATCCCCCACTAAAAAAAAGACTCAGTTTAATTTCGCCACGTCCTGTGGCAACAACTGAGTGTCCAACATCCTGTTGGACCGAACCAATCGGGCTTTTAAGGGCAGTTATCCCCCATCTATCTTCGTTACTTCTCACTCAATCTTGAGGTGGGGGTCTTACTGCCCGTTAATGCGGGATAAATAAAAAGAGGTTCCAAGTATGGAACCTCCAATAGTATACCAAATTTTAGTTTACCGTATCTAGCCACACACATTAGCCTCTCGAGGGTTCAAACGATGTGAACCCATTAGCCGTTGCTCCTGCATTTAATCGTCGCAGAAAACAGCTACCACAGTTCTTGGCAAAATTAGGCTATCTTCCGAAGTGAGCCACATTCGCTCTTATTTGTTACGGATTGTTTCTAAAGTTGAACGATCTGCATTTTTTACAAGTTGCACGATTAATTCTTTTGCAGCATCGATGTCATCTGTGTGAATTACAGACGCATGTGAATGGATATAGCGTGAGCAAATACCAATAACAGTACTTGGTACACCATCATTTGAGACATGAACATTACCAGCATCCGTACCACCTGGTGATACAAAGTATTGATACGGAATATTGTTAGATTCTGCTGTATCTAATACATATTCTCGCATACCTTTATGCGTTACCATTGTACGGTCAAAGATACGAAGAAGTGGACCACTACCTAATTGACCAAATTGATTTTTATCTCCTGAAACATCATTTGCGGGGCTTGCATCTAATGCAAAGAAAAGATCTGGTTTAATCATATTCGCAGAAACCTTCGCACCACGTAGTCCTACCTCTTCCATGACGTTTGCGCCTGAATACAATGTATTTGGAAGTTTTTCATCTTTTAATTCTTTTAATAATTCAATTGCTAAACCGCAGCCATAGCGATTATCCCAAGCTTTTGCCATGATTTTCTTAGGGTTTGCCATTGGTGTAAATGGACAAACTGGAATAATTGATTGGCCAGGACGAACTCCCATTCGAATGGCATCCTCTTTATCGTCAGCTCCAATATCAATTAACATATTGCTGATTTCCATAGGCTTTGCTTGCATTTCAGGTGTTAATAAATGTTTTGGCACAGATGCAATGACGCCTGGAATAGGGCCATTTGTTGTATACAGTTCAACGCGTTGAGCAAGCATTACTTGGTTCCACCAACCACCTAGAGTTTGGAAACGAATCATTCCATTGTCTGTAATTTGAGTAACCATAAACGCTACTTCATCCATATGACCTGCTACTAAAATGCGTGGACCATTTTCGTCACCTTTTTTCAGACCAAAAATACCGCCTAAATTGTCTTGTACAATCTCGTCAGCATATTTCGATAATTCTTGACGCATATAAGCGCGGACCGCATGCTCATTACCTGGAGCACCTGGTAATTCTGTGAGTGTCTTAAACATTTCTAACATATCTTGTTTCACTTAAAAAGCCTCCCTTATGAGCCATTCCCTACTATTGTAGACAAAAAAGTGGAAAAATTCCACCCTTATATTTCGAACATCGAAATGCTGTTTTTACAAAAAATCCCCCTCTTAACGCCCATCTTATTGTCACACCATTAAATGTATATGGTACACTAATTGCATAAACAAAAGGGGGCGTATTTAATGAAATTGCGTGATTTCTTATTAGGAGTCGTAACAGGAATTGCTGCGACATATATCATTAAAGAAGTTAGTGAAAAGGTGAATCCATACAAAAATGCAAATAATGTTTTAGAAGATATTAAAGATGCATTTAAAGCGCAGGGGCCCATCGATGGATCATGGATTTTCATGGAGCCTCAAACATTCCACAAAGAAGATATTGAAATCCCTATTTACAAAGGGGGTATCTCTCGCGTAGAAGAAGGCGAAACTGTGAATTTCGAATTTGCTGCTGATGCGAGAACGGGATCTGTTGTTGACTTGGTGAGAGTATAAGAGATATTGATTCTATAATGATATTAATATTCCCAACTTATTCTTTGAATAGGTTGGGAATTTTTTATTTGGATTTACGACTTTTCAAGTCTTCTTTTTAATTGGAATTATTAATGTGAACAACAAAAAATACCCCACACATTATGCAGGGTATGAACATTCGATCTATAAAGCTGTTGTATGTGATTCTCTTGTGCGAGGTAATTCTCCAATTACTTCTTTTCCTGTTGGATCCCATTTGATTAAGCGTTTGAAGGCATCATGATAGAAGCTAAACCAATAGCCATTGTCAAGAGCTTCTTTTACTAATTTTTCTTTGGCAAAAATCGATGTCATTGGATAATCATCATACGCTAGCACCCATAAAGGATTTTGATGTGCATGTGTTGGCATTATATCTGCCATGTGCAAAATTGTTTCTCCCTTTTGCGTTAATCGAATGATACTATGTCCGTCGCTATGCCCACCAGTATGTACCATTAAGATCCCTGCCAACACTTCAAATTGTTCATCAAATGGCTTCACTTGATCAACAATCGGCTTCCAATTAACTTCCCAATAGGTATTTGCTGATCGAATATTTGGTTCACGTATTTCATTCCATTCAATCTGTGAAACAAAAATTTCAGCATTTGCAAATGTAGGCACTAGTTTTTCACCTTGCCATTTTGTTAATCCACAAGCGTGATCAAAATGTAAATGTGTCATTAATACATAATCAATATCATCTGCAGTTAATCCTAACTCTTGTAAATTAGCATCAATATTTGATTGTTCAGTAACGCCATAATTACGAAGCTGCTTGTCCGTAAATTTCCCATTACCAACACCAGAATCAATTAGTAGATTCTTCCCTTGATATTGAATTAATATTGGATCTGTTCGTAATTCGATTTGATTATTATCGTTTACTGGATATTTTCGTGACCATAATGGCTTTGGTACCACACCAAACATTGCACCACCATCTAAATAATTAACTCCCCCATTTAACCATGTTAACTTCATTTCATGAAATTGAAATGTATCCATACTAAAGATCCCCCTTTGTATTAATCTTTGCATCTTATATTTAATGAATGATGCTTCACACAATTGTAACATGTTTAAAAAATATTGTACTATTTTATACTATAAAAAGACAAAATTTTCTATAATAGAGTAAATTAGATACTTTTATCTACAAACTTCCTTTTTATGTTTATTTAATTATAAAAAGGGCATAATGATAAAACGATACTTTATGACTAAGTGAGGAAAAGCCATGAGAATTCAAGAAGACTATGAGAAAAAATGCATTCAATATTTAGAATTACTTCATACATTAGAAGAGTTAGAACATAAAACAGACTTGTCTTTGGATTTTCAAAAGGAAATCGGTAAGCGCTTACAACAATTAGAAAGAGAAATATTAGCACAGCCATTGCGAAAAGATGTATTTAATTAAAAAAGGAGTGTCTTAAAGTGTAGAAACTCACTTTTAAGACACTCCTTCTTCGATTCAAGATACTAAAACGGCTTGTATTCAATCATCGCTTCACTAGCTTCGTCGCAAATGAGTTTTTCATAATAGCTCTTGGAAAACTCTTTTTTAGTCTTTCATTGTTTGGAATTGTGATTCTAAGCGATAAATTGGTTGGCCTTTAGAAGAGAATTTTTCTTCATATTCAGTCATCACATTGTCTTCTGGCATTTCTGCATGTAAATCTAGTGATACATAATTTAGTTTCATGCCATAATGCGACATACTGACTAATGAAAATTCAAATAAGCCACGGTTATCCGTTTTAAAATGTACTTCTCCATTATCTATTAATACTGCCTCATATAGTTTTAAGAAGTTTTCATGTGTTAATCTGCGTTTTGCATGGCGTGATTTTGGCCATGGATCAGAAAAGTTTAAGTACAGACGATCAACATCGTTTTTTGCGAAATATTTTTCTAAATCTGCACCATTTACGATCAGTAAACGAACGTTTTTAGGTGTTCCAACTTCTATTACTTTTTCAGCAGCTTTTACAATGACACTATCAAATAATTCAATACCAATATAATTGATATTTGGGTTTTGCAAGGCCATTCCTGTTATAAATTGACCTTTACCTGAACCTACTTCTATATGCAATGGATTGTCGTTTCCAAATAACTCATTCCATTTACCTTTATGACTTTCTGGGTTAGGCTCGATAATCTCCGGATGAGATTGGATAAAGTCCCCTGCCCATGGTTTGTGACGAACTCTCAATGTATTTCCTCATTTCTATATTATCGTACGATTCAACATTTAATTATTCAAGAAAGCAATGACTTAGTCAAGAAGACTTTCTAGCTAATCGCCATGCACTTGACTTTAATCTGAAGTGAATAGGCTTGTCTTTCTTTGATGCTCCTGCGTATTCACCATCAGTATGTGCAATGATATCTCCATCCATAATTATTTCAAAATCACTTGCTGTAAATTGTTTTACAGCTTTAATTTTTGTATGTTGACCAAAGAATACGGTAGTAAATAATAGTAATAATTTCAACCTTGATACATCATTGACAATCGTTAATTCAATTTGTCCATCATTTGGAATCGAATTGGGGGAAATTTTCATCCCTCCCCCATAGTAGGGCTGATTACTAGCTACTACAAACCAAACATGACGAAAAATTTGTTCTTTATCATTATGTATCAAACTTAATGTAAATCTGTTAAAAGTAAATAATGTTTTAATCAAAAAATAGATGTAAGATAGCTTTCCTAATCCAATTTTGTTTAGATTTTTTTTGACTTTTGAATGATTAACATGTTTACTAATCATGGCGTCGAAACCAAAACCTGCACTATTCATGAAATATTTCTTGTCATCTGCGGTTTCTAAAATGCCAATATCCATTTTAGCTTGTGTTATAGGCTGTTGAAAGAACTGCTCGACTTCCGTTACTGTTTTAAAGTTTTCAAAGCCTCGACCGAAATCATTGCCAGAACCCGCTGCAACGGCTCCAACTATGATATGAGGGTATTCAATGGCACCTTGAATTACTTCATGAATCGTGCCATCTCCTCCGACAGCTATTACTAAAAGAGGTTGCTGATCCTCTTTTGCTTGTTGCTTTACAATTTCCGTTGCATGACAAGGATAGTTTGTAAATATCGCTTTATATGGCATAGATAATTCCGATTCCATTTTTCGCCATTTCCGTTTAGCTACTCCGTTTCCTGCTTTACCATTTATGATAAAAAGTAGTTTCATGTACTTTCTTCCTCTAATGATTGCATTTTCTCAGAAGGGATATTGTTATTGTCATCCTGATCAAGTCTATGATAAGAAGTCGTTTGAACTGTATCTAAAAGAAATTGCGCAGCTTTAAATTGCATATGTTTCATCGGAGAAGGGTTCTTCTTCAACTGTGCAAACCAATCCGGATACTTTCTTTTATCGACAAATTCAACGCCATAACTAGAACCAGGATAGTCAATATACCCATTTCGTGAAAGTACAACTTTACGAACTGGCAAATCGATTTCGTTTTGCTTGAAGATTTGCTTCACAATGGATTCCATACGATTTAATCCGATTAATGGACTTAATACTTTTTTATCAATCTTCCCGACTTTTTTCTTCCAGAACCGGCTACCATCACCGACAAATACTGCTTGTACCTCTTCTTCTAACACTTGAATACATATACAATCGGTAGGCGTAAGAATGATAATCCCCATTTCTACAGGCGCCTTTTTCACTTGAAAAATCGGATAATAGAACAACAGATAACTGTCTGGCAAACGTTGTGTAAATGCTCTTAACAGAGAATCACGATAGTATTTGGGATTCACATATGATTTTTCACGTAATGTTGAACTTGCCCATTTAATTTGGAATTGGAAAAGTTGATCAATATACATTCTTTTTAATTCTTCAATGGTTTGTGGTTCATACAAAATTGTTGGTTGAAACATGAATGTGTTCGACTCTTCCGGAAGAATCTCTTCGTCAGATTCGTGATCTTCAAACTCTTCATTTATTTGATTGAAGAAATCCTCTTTATAATCGGAATCCCTATCTTCCTCTTCCCAAGGAGCCAATTTCTTTTTGCGAGTAAATGGCATTATTCGTTTTAGAAAACTTTTATGAGGCTTTTCTTCAACCTCTATTTCATCTTCATGTTCCCAATTAGTGATCTTTTCACCAGATTCCCAGTCTTCTTTCATACGAGCCCATTGTATTTTTTTTAGTCTTACGAATTGGGTTGGGTATCTTTTTAAATCTTTTTGATAACGCGAAACATAATCTTGCAGTTTAACTAGCTGTGCCATGTCCTTTCCCTCCCCCAAAAATCATATCAAAATAGTGTATATAAAGGCATATGTTCCTATTTTACCATGTTATTTAACAAAAAAAAGGGAGAAGTTAGTAACTTCTCCGCAAGATTCTTTGTAAAATATAGTATCGAATCAATTTCACAAATACATTTCTGGTCGAAAAAACGAACATTACACTCTTTAAATGAATAATTTATCTAGACTATTCGCAACTCATTGTTTTTTCATGCGTGTTGATTATCCAGTTTTCTCCATTAAAAAATGGATGATCAACCGATACCCGCTACGGATTGCTCGCTTTCCTGCGGGCGAGCGCTGAGCCGCTTCGGGGCAACAGGATGTTGGTCACGGAGTCGTTGCCATAAGGACGTGGCGTTCTAAGACTCCGTTCCTTAAACGCTACGTGCAGGGTCTCAGCTGCCACGCTTTTCCCGCTGAGTCGCCACCTTTCGCTCAATAAAAAAATTTCAATATCAATAATGAAGTAAAACAGAGCCTAATAAAAATGTTTGTGCTTTTAAAACTTCGAATTATGAATTAGATTCAATCACTTATTAAATAGATTTACACCAGAAGTAACTGCTGTACTTTTTCTTCAAAAGTTTGTTGTATTTTACGTGTAAAAATACCCGGTTCACCTGATTGAATGATTGTATCATCAATTTTAATAATTGGGGTGATTTCAGATGTTGTTGATGATAAGAAGATTTCATCCATTTGTAACGCTTGTTCTTTTGTGAATGCTTCCTCAACAACTGGTATGCCAATTTCTTTACAGCATTTCATCACAACTTGTCGTGTGATACCGTTTAAAATATAGTTATTGGCTGGATGAGTGTAAAGCACCCCCTCTTTTATACCGTAAATATTCGAAGATGATCCTTCCGTTACGATTTCTCCTCTGTGTTGAATAGCTTCATAACAGTGTGCTTCGTGTGCTTGTTGCTTTGCAAGGACATTGCCTAGCAAATTTAAACTTTTAATATCACAGCGAAGCCAACGAATATCCTCTACAAAGATTGCGCTCACACCAAAGCGATGATTATTTACGGGTCTTTCACCTACCTGTGTATATGCGATTAATGTAGGCTCTGTAAAATCAGTTGGGAAAGCATGATTTCTTGGTGCCACGCCTCTTGTAATTTGCAGATAGATATGACCATTTGCTAATTCATTTTCTTCAACAAGGTCATAAAGCATTTTATGTAAAACATCCTTTGTATAAGGGATAACAAGTCGAATTTCATCTGCACTTCGATATAAACGATCTATATGTTCGGTTGCAGTAAACATGGATCCTTCATATACTTTAATCACTTCATATATCCCATCACCAAATTGATACCCTCTGTCGTTTATTGAAAGTTTTGCATCTTCTATATCGATTAATTGATCATTATGTAACATTTTTTTCATTCCATAATTCATCTCCTTATTTTCTTTCTATACATTATACATAATGAAAAGATGTGGTGAACAAAAAGTTCATCACATCTTTTATTTAAAAGTGCTTGATCATTATTTTTTCTGGTTTGCTATAGACTGCGTAAACCGATGAGATTCGAATGAAGGTTTCAGTTGTATTGTAAAGTTGATTTGTTTTCAATAATTCCTTTTCTTCATCTGTTAATACATCTTTTATTTCATCGTATTGTTCTCCTGGTCCGTTGTTCTTCCACGCAATAAATTGAATTGCTCGTCCAACATTTGTAAAAGTGTTATTTCGAATTTTCGGATTGATTGCACCACTAGAGAGAATGCCTCTCTTTTTCGGATCATTGACTGCTACATTTCGTATGTCATTCTTTTCAATCGTTGGTGTTTTCCAGTTCATCACTCGAATCGCATCATTACGTGTTGTATCGATCGTGTTACCACGAATCACAACATTTGTATGAAGATGCCCTCCAGAATACTTATGAGTACCAATAGCACGGTCTAAATTCACAAATTTGTTATTAATAATATTTACTCTGTTGTTTGCCGTACAATCAAAATTACTCCATTTCGAACTCCAACCAAGTGTTGTTTTGTCCGGTGTATCAATATTAATCGCTTCTTTAATGTAACGATCTGAAGGTTTTGAATCAACAAATTGGCTGTTTTCAATTGTTACGTCTTCAGATGCGTCCATTTCGATAAAATGCCCTGCATTCATATTACGGAATTGAATATTGGATATATGGACATTTTTGTTATGTCCCATAATGATCGCAAAGCTACTCAATTTAAAGTTTAAATTGAAGATAACCTTTCCTTTTCCAATAAACCTGATATTTTTTTCTCCTTCATAACCACTTACAACTCGCTCTTTTTTTGAAAATGAAGGACGGATTAGTTGAAAAATGGAGTTAGATGGATTCATCGTAGGTGTACCTGTATCGTCACCTTTGAAAATTTCTGTTCCATCTTCAAACTCTAAAGTAACGTTTGAAGGTACGTATAATACATTTGATATTGTATACACACCTTTGGTAAAGATAATTTTACCCCCGCCTTGTTTTTCAAGTTGTTCCATGTAGGAGCGCAATGCATAGTATTGCTTCGTTTGAGGCGTATAAGATGAACGAAGAAGGTATTCTTTATTAAGGGTGACTGATTCTGGTGTTACTTTATATTCCTCTTTACCAAGATCATTCATATCAGTGAATTCAATTTTCTCAACAGGCTCAGCAGCTTTGTTTTCTATATGCATGTAGTATTCCTGTAAGTCTTTTCCTTCATTTGATGCAAGTGCTTTTTTTATGGCTAACGTAACTGTATTTTCGTTAGAAGACTCGTTTGAACCAGTTTGTGCAGCCAATAAAACGGCAAAATTCATATCCTCAAATTGATTATGTTGAATAATTGGCTTATACGTACCTTTCACATAGATACCATAGTCACTACTTACAGATTGAATAATGTTATTTTCAACTGTTGGTTGCTTCCAATTTTTCATAACAATCGCATTTGATTCAGTGTTTTTTATGCTATTATTCAATATCTTCACTTTTGATTGATATGTGTCTACAGTAAAGTTATTTGAACTTATGGCTTCAAATACTTCATCAAATTTATTTTTTTCAATCAATACTTGTGAATTTGGGGTTTCATCGTACATACTCCAATTCACTTTGTAAGTACCATATGAAAAATCAGCAGTTTCAATACTTATTGCTGGTTTTGAGAGAGATGTTTCATTTGTAAAACTGTTATTTTGGATTTTGGTATTTTGCGTTGCAACTAATTGGATAAAGTAACCATCGTTGGCATTTTTAAACTGGATATTACTAATGGTTAAGTTTTTATTGTGTCCAGTTATGATCCCGTTTACTTTTTCGTTTTCTTTTAGATCAATCGTAGCTTTCCCATTACTTGTGATTGTGACATTATTTGATCCACTATAGCCATCCATCATATCACCATTCTTAGCAATACTAGGTGCTACAAGTTGAAACATTGATTTTGAGGCTTTTAATTCATTGCCAGTCTCCATACTTTTTTCTAATGTCACACCATCATTTAATTGAATGGTGACATTTGAAGGTACAAATAATGTATTGGTTATCTGATACGTACCTTTCTTTAAAATAAGCGTACCACCACCATCCCTCTCCATTTTTTCCAAGTATGATCTGATCGTGTAATAATTTTGGGTCTCAGAAGAATAGGTTGTATACTTTTTCATGTTTTTATTTATGGGCGTAGTGCTTGGTGAAATAGTATAAGTGCCTTGCTTTGCAGATGCATGCAATAACGAACCTTTAATTGCCAAAAAACTAAATAAAATTGTAAGTGCTACTATGTAGGTACATATTTTACCAAATTTTCTCATGTATTGATCACTCCTCTTCTGGAAATTATTATTGAAATTGTGTTTGTAAATTTCCTTATACTAGCTGCCTGGACCGCTATTTTCCACGATAAATTGCATTACACGCTCTACATAATTAAAGGGGTTGTATTGAATGGTTGGTTTTTTTGCTCCACTTAATAATATTCCACACAAATTATTTTGGACCAACTCATCATATGGATTGCATCAGAACGCATAATTTGAATCGTATTATTTCGAATAATTACTTTGTTGTGTAGCTTTACTCCAGAATATTTGTGCGTTCCAACTGCTCTGTCTAGTTGTTAAACGTATTATTTGCTATTAGCACATTGTTATTCGGTTGTTTATCAAATTTACTCCACACTTGATTGTGACACCATCTTCAAGTTGAATGTTTACATTCGATGGCACATATAATGCATTGCAAACGATTTATATACCTTTTTTAATATCAACTTACCACCTTTTTGTTTTCTCTAGCTTTTCAAGATACGATTGCAATAAAGGTTATTATAAGTAGAATATTTCAAATATGTTGTATCAATTGGCTTTGTACTTGGTTTTACTTGATATGTAGGTTTTTCTTTTGCCTGTGCTTGTGAGATTGTAGAAATGCTAATCTACACTAAGGATGCTTATGCAAGTACAATTTTTCGTATTGTTCATCTTCTATTCCTTTCTGATTATTTTCGTAACGAAAACTACTGTAAAGTTTATCCGTGCCTAAATCAAAAAGCCCCCATATAATAATTTCATGGGGGCTGATACTCCTATATTACCAAATTTTAGATATTTCTTAAAGGGTAATATTTATTTTTTTGTACCTAATTCGACAATTGCGTCAGCATAAATAGCTGCAGCTTTTACTAAATTTTCAACGACAACATATTCGTCCGCTTGGTGAGCTAGGTCTGGTTCACCCGGGAATAACATACCGAATGCAACACCTGTAGGTAACTCACGAGCATAAGTACCCCCACCGATAGATAACAACTCTGCTTTTTCTCCTGTATTACGTTCATATACTTTAGAAAGTTTTTGTATTAATTCTTCTTCTGGATCAACATAGTGAGGTTTAGAATCATCCACTACATCAAGTGCAAAGCCAAGTTTTGCTACAGCTAATCCAGCAGCAGTAATTTTTTCTTCGTATGGATATGATACTGAATAGCGCATACTCACATCGATTTGTCCGCCTTTTCCTTCCTCAAATGAAACGACGCCCGCATTTAATGTAGTATCGCCCGAAATTTCATCCGTAAATGCTAGATCTAGTGCATGACCTCGAGTTTCATTTGCAAAACCAGTTACCAAGAATTGAGTAAATTCTTTAGATTGTGGAGTTGTGAAGGCAGTGTTCAAGTATTGAGCTAGTTTTACAGCTGCATTGATCCCTGCATTTGGTTCCATTGCATGTGCAGAACGTCCTTTAATAGATAGTTTATAACCGTTTGCATTATCTTCAATAGTACCTTCTAATTCAGCTACTTTTAAGTATGCTTTAAATGTCACTTCAAATTCTTCTGGAACATTACGTACGATTGCTTCAGCAAAATCGGGTACCATGTTGATACGATGTCCTGCGTGGAATGATACTAATTGTTCGTTTTCTGAGGATTTTGCTTGTTGACGGAATGAAAGTTCTGCAATTCCTTTTTCTGCAT